>JASJEI010000287.1 GCA_030064795.1 Pleurocapsa sp. MO_226.B13
CCGGGTCGTCAAAAAACCTCGTTCTAAATTTCCTTCTAAAAAGCCGATTCATCGAGCAATGTCTTCTGCTCCAAAACAACTGAATTTTTCGATTTTTAACTCTGCTTAATCCTTAAACAAGAAGTATTGGGTCTAATTGTAGCAACTTGTTCGTAGAAATTACTGCTACCTTTTTTGGCTAAAAGTAACCAATAAATTGGCAATGCTCTTTTGTTCCAAATCACACTTACCATTGAAATATTATTATCTTGACCTTGGGTTCTATCGATAGTTATGAATAGCGCGATCGCCATGCTTAAATTGAGTTGAAATTATCTTTTTAATCAAAGGAAACCATAAAAGAGACAAGCTCAAATTTGATGAACTTAAAAATCTTTGTATCTTTTTTCTTCTGCTTTCACATTTTATAGGATAAGGAAAACTAGATGCTAGCCTCTCAATTCTCACGCTTTCGATGAACTTGAAGTAGCCAAACTAATATTTGTAATATTAAGAATTCTGATTTAGGTAAATAGGTTTTGAGATAATCAAGATAAAATTGAGGCAACATTTTTTAGTTTAAACTGTCTCTTATTTAATGAGACAGTTATTTTTAATCATCAAGAGCTTCATAATTAAAATAACCAGAATATTTTAAGGATTCTGCTCTCTTTCCCCAATTTTATTGTTGAATATTAAGTCAATTTCCCCGATATTTTTACTGCATTACGATCGCCTGTCGTACCCCTGGTTCTATATCGATTCTGGAGGTTGTCTCCCCGTCAGCCAGAAGCCTTAGAAAAGTGCCTCAACAGATGGCTTCAAGCCATAGTAGGGTCACTGAAAGGGGAAATTATTCCTATAGATGGTAAAAGTCTCAGAGGCTCTTATGACCGTAATCAAGGGCAATCGACCTTGCATCTTGTAACGGCTTGGGCGAGTCAACAACGTTTGGTACTAGGTCAAGTAAAAGTGGAAGACCATAGAACATGAAATTACAGCTATTCCTGCACTCTTGAAATTATTAGACATTACTGGAGCAATTGTAACTATTGATGCAATGGGAACTCAAACCAAGATTGTTCAACAGATTCGGGCGAAAAAATTTTTTATTAGTTAATATTTGGATTTATCTTTTATGGTCAAAAATATCTAAACCTAGACGAGGTGTGCGTTTAGTCTATAATTATTTGTTTACTTTAAAACAAATGTTAGCCTTTTTATCTAACATAATAAATCGAATCGATGCAGTCAGGGAAATAGTCTATATTCCCAGTAGTTAATTAACATTTATACTCATCTAAAAAAATAAGTTTAATATAAGCACAAGGGTCGGTTCAACTCTTCAAACTGACGCGGGTAAGGGATAACTTTTGTCAAAATATGCTCGAACGTCCAATATTTCTTTGAAAAACTCACATCGAATTACTCAATTATTTTTGAATTATATTAAGTCAAAAAATCTTCTGGCTTTTGTAACAGTTTTTTTCTCAAAAATATCCAGTTCCTACTACAACTTAAATAAGGGCAAACTAACTTTATAAGCAAAAATTATATGAATTTCGCTTTTGTAGAACATTAGTACCGATAAAGATGGTGCTTAGAAGTCATTTTTGGGCAAGAGCGATCGCCTCTAAAAAAACTTTTCCATCTACTGAGAATCAGGAAATTAGAATGCACGTTATTACCCGTAAGCGTCTCAATGAGTTTGCTGCTAGATATCCTGAAACAAAAACAGCTTTAGCCCAATAGTATAAATCAATGAAGCAGTATGATTTTAATTCTATTGCTGAGTTGAGAGAGATTTTTCCGAGTGCGGATAAAGTAGGTAAACTAACTGTTTTTAATATTGGCGGTAATAAAGTTCGCCTAATTGCAGCGATACACTATAACCGTAAAAAAGTTTATATCCGTGCCGTTTTAACCCATAGTGAATACGATTTAGGTAAATGGAAAGAATAAAATATGCCAACTATCAATATTGACAAAACTATTCAAGCTTGGTTGAACCTAAGCGATACTCTTTTTGTTCCCCATACAGAAACAGAATATCAAAGGTTAGTCAGTTTACTTGATGATTTAATTGATGAAGTGGGAGAAGACGAATCCCATCCTCTAGCTTCTTTGATGGAAATTATTGGGTTGCTAATTGAGAGTTATGAATCAAAGAATGTACCTGAATTAAATTAAATATTTTAAATCATGAATACAGAACAACAGTTATTAGAAAAATGGCATAATCTGTCTTTAGATAAACAGCAACAAGTTTGATAATTTATAGAGTTTTTAGAATTTCGCGATAATTATTTTATTAATTTTTTGGTTAACCCTCGTTCCTCGCGGTGGCTTATATGAGGGCGCGTGTCTTGAACTTGTTTCAAGACCTTGTGTCGCCCGTGAGGGCGCGTCGTTTGAGGAAACCTCAAATGCTTGTGTCGCCCGTCCCCGCCTTTCGCCACGTTATATAATGTATCTAAAAAAACAGTTTGAAGGTTCGTATGTCTTTAGAGGATTATGGCAGGACATAGTAAATGGGCAAATATCAAACGGCAAAAAGCTAGGGTAGATGCCAAAAAAGGTAAAACATTTACTCAGCTATCTCGCGCTATTATTGTCGCAGCACGCAACGGTATTGCCGATCCTGATGGTAATTTTCAACTCCGCACTGCTATTGATAAAGCCAAAGCAGCAGGAGTAACTAATGAGAGTATAGAGCGATCGCTTGCTAAAGGTGCAGGAACATATCAAGATGATGATGCTATCCTCGAAGAGATTCGCTATGAAGGTTATGGTGCGGGAGGAGTAGCAATATTAATCGAAGCCTTGACCGATAATCGCAATCGTACAGCAGCCTATTTGCGTTCGGCATTTACCAAAAATGGTGGCAATCTAGGGGAAACTGGTTGTGTTAGCTGGATGTTCGAGCAAAAGGGAGTAATTACTACAGAAGTGGTGGAAGAAGAAAAGTTATTAGAAGCTTCTATGGAAGGGGAGGCAGACAATTACGAACTTTACGAGGCAGAAGGTGCAGAAGTATTCACCACGATCGCTAATCTAGAAAATTTAAATCAAACTCTCCAAAAGCACGATATTCCGATTAAAGACTTAGAATTACGTTGGATACCTAATAATAATATTGAAATCACCGACCCCGAACAAGCGCGATCGCTTTTAAAATTAATTGACACCTTAGAATCTCTTGACGATGTACAAAATGTCACCGCAAACTTTGAGATGAGTGAAGAATTACTCAGTGCCAGTAGCGTTTGAGTTTTTGGGGAAGATTAATCATGACGGTAGAATTAACGGCGATTGGCGATCGCAACAATTGGTCTGAGGTTTACGATCTAGGGGATACTTACAGAAAACAGCAACAGTGGCAACAGGCAGCCATAGCTTTTCAACGGGCGATCGAACTCAACTCCGAGTTTTTTTGGTCTTATCATCATTTAGGAGATGTTTTAGGTCATTTGCAGCAATGGCAACAGGCAGCTTTAGCCTACCGTCGTGCCGTCGAACTCAACTCCGAGTTTTTTTGGTCTTGGCACAATCTGGGAGATGCTTTAAGTAAACTAAAACAATGGCAACAGTCAGCTTTAGCCTATCGTCGTGCCGTCGAACTCGACTCCGAGTTTTTTTGGTCTTGGCACAATTTGGGAGATGCTTTAAGTAAACTAAAACAATGGGATCGGGCGATCGCCGTCTATCTTCAGGCTATTTTACTGCAACCAGAAACCAAGCAGACATATCAAAAGTTAGGACTGGCTTTTAAGCAACGAGGTAGTCTCCATGCTGCAATTCAACACTATCGTCAGTTAATTTTAAATCCCGATCGAAATCAAATTTTTAAGACTCTCCAAGATCGGCCAGAATTATTATTAAATATCGCTCAGACCCTGGCAAGAGAACATCAAACAATAGGGGCAATTGTTCTCGATTATTTAGTATTAGAAATTCAACCCGATCGCACTCAAGTTTTGCTAGAGTTAGCAGCTTTATTACAACAGCAGAATCAATTAGAACAACAACTTGCTTCTCGTTCATCAGAGATCGAAAGCGAGTTTCTCACCAGACAATCTAGCCAGATTATTTCTAGTCCCAAACACGAGCCTATTTCTGGACAAATTACAGTTAAAAGCGATCGCCTTGTGTTACCCAATCAATTAGAAGATTTATCTAGCGCGGTTGGTTGGTCGCCTCGTCCTTTAGATCAGGTCAAACAAGCTTTAGAAAATAGTTACAGCTACGTTTCCGCTTGGCATAGCCACGAGGGACAAGAACAGTTAATTGGATTTGCTAGAGCAGTTTCTGATGGTGTTTTTCATGCGGTTTTATTAGATATCTTAGTCCATCCCCATTTTCAGAATCGAGGGATCGGTAAAACTATAGTTCAAACTTTAATCAAACAACTTCACGATTCAAAAATTAAAGACATCACTTTGTTTGCCAGTCCTCATATTGTTGATTTCTATCACAAATTAGGTTTTGTTTCTCAACCTAACAATCTTCAATGGATGCTTTGGTGTCCCAATAACTGAATATTTATGCCCTGTAAATTATTTTTCTCTAGCTCTATTACTATGTATTTTTAAATGTTAAGGGGAGATGGGGAGATGGGGAAGATGGGGGAGGCGGTCGGGGGTGGGGAATAACTCCTGTACGGTCGTTTCCCTAAAGGACTCGCTTCGCATCGCATGAAACGACCCTACTAACTCCTCAAAGACAAGGCATGCCTTGTCTCTGGTGAACTCCCTTTATTCTCCACTCAACCAGGCGATCGCACTTCTAATCCATTCTTCTACATTAGGATTTTTTAATAACTGGTTATCTTGGCTAAGGGCGGTTAGAACCTGTTCGATCTCTTCGTTACTATAGCCCAATGCCAAAAGGGTCATCTCCAGATCCTCTCTGACTTCGGGTTGGGGAGCAAAAACAGCTTTAGGCTGCTCCACCTCTACACCAGATATTTTACGCCACTGTGCTAGTTTTGTTTTTAATTCTAGGGCAATTCTTTCTGCGGTTTTTTTGCCTACTCCTGGGGTTTTGGTTAGAGTGGGAATGTTGCTGGTGACAATTGCCCCGACCAATTCCGAGATGCCGAGAGTATCGAGTAGGGCGATCGCCAATTGCATTCCAATTCCGCTGACAGCAGTTAGCTGGCGAAACAAGTCTCTTTCTGCTGCTGTGGCAAAACCGTAAAGGATTTGTTTGTCTTCTTGAATTTGTAGATGAGTAAAAACCTGAAGCGGGCGATCGCTTTCTTCATCTAACTGACGGGCGAAACGAGAAGAAATCTGCATTTCATAACCAACATCATTTACTTCTAGGATCAAGAAGAGACGATTTTGCGTATTTTTAATGATGTCTATTTTTTTACCTTTAAGGTAACTAATCATAAGTCGTTGGAGATGATTGCGCTTCGGCTTGCTATTAGCTGTTAGCTATTAGCTCTCTTAATCTTATTTCCTATTTTCTACTTACTATAGAGAATCTCATCACTTTGAATGGTGAAATCTCGATCTATCCACACTAAAGAGATTTCTCGTACTTCTCCTTGAGAGAGTGTCACCAAGGAAAAGCTACGCTTGACACCATTAGAGTTTTTCATTATCCGAGGGACACAGGCTGCATTGAGATATACCGTATCATCTCTCACCTCAACAATCGTCCGTCGCTTACCAGGAGTATATTTTAAAGCGTGGTGCATATGTCCAAAAGTAACCAGAGGAATCGACTTATCCAGATTGCGTATATCTGCGATCGCTTGGGTCAGATCGGGGTCGCCATAGTCCCCCCCTTCGGATTTCCAATCTCGACCACAGATTGATTCTGGCTTATCTCCCAAACCATAAGGGCCATTATGACCGACAATAATAATAGTTTTATGGGCAGCATTTTTGGCTGAGGTGACTATTTGCTCGGTAGATTCAGCAAAACTTTTAATGTTGTAGCGATCGCGATAGAACTCACTATTTCTCCAGATAGCCCCCCCCCAGCTAAAAGGACGACTGCCCACCACAGATAAATCGTAGTCGGCAAAATCTAACTTAGAATAGCCCACATGAGCTTCTCCTAACAAATCTAGCTGTTGCTGTACGCGGTCTTCAACCCCATGGTCGTAAGGAGCTTTTTGTCTTCCCCAGGACGATGCACTGTACCAGGCATCATGATTGCCCATAATTGCTGCTTTGGGAGTTTTGACTGCTGCAATTTTACCTACGACCTCTACTGCTTCATCACCAAAATCTCCTACAAATAAAACTAAATCTATACCAAGATATTTGAGAGCCTGTTCGTCTCCCTCATCCCATTGATTATGAACATCTCCGACTACAGCTATAGTGATTTTTTGTTTAATCTGACTCATTAAAACTGATTGACTCTTTGGTTATTATGTTGCTGACTGCTCGCAGACTACACTGCACCACTATCTTTGTTAAAAATCACCAAAACTGTTTTTAAGATAAGTTTTAAATCGTATAGCAAACTCCAGTTGTGCTGATACTTTAAATCTAGCTTAATTACATCTTTAAAGTCACGTACCTGGGAACGACCGTTCACTTGCCATTCTCCTGTCATTCCAGGTTTAACATCCAATCTTTGCCATTCTGGTATCTGATATTTCTCTACCTCTTCAGGAGTTGGCGGACGAGTTCCAACTAAGCTCATATCTCCTTTAAGGACATTCCAGAATTGTGGTAATTCATCTAAACTAGTACGGCGTAAAAAACTACCCACCTTGGTAATTCGAGGATCGTTATCATTTTTAAAAAATGCTCCGCTGGCTTGATTTTCGATGTCTTTTTTTCTCGCTTCAGCATCTGCGTACATAGAACGAAATTTCCACATCTGAAACTTTTTTCCCATCCAGCCACAACGGATCTGCTTAAAAAAGATCGGGCCAGGACTGCTGAGCTTGATTGCCAGGGCGATCGCTGGCAAGATGATTGCTGTAATTACCAAACCGACAATAGCCCCGACTATATCTATGAGTCGTTTGATGACCGAACGAACTGAGGGATGGGTTTCTGGCGATTCTTTAATCGACCATTTGGTTGAAGAAGACCTTATATCTAAGACATCATCTAATCCTGTCATCGACAAGGTTGCCATCACAGGAGCTTGTACCGATTCTAAAACTAATTTAATATTTTTTTCTTTAGCAGACTTAAAACTGGAGATCAAAGCACCAATCGCGCTACTATCAATAAATCTAGTCTTAGCAAAGTCCAGAATTATCTGCTGGTGAGAAATGTCTGATTGCAACAACTGACTGATAGTTTGTTTAAACGACACGGCTTCTAGAACTGTCAGACGTTCTGGTAACTCTACAACTGGATTGTCCCGCTCGGAGGACAAAGGAAACCGAATCTTCGGTGTCTTGTCAATCATTAATTCTCAGAGTTCTATTATCAATAAGGGCTGGTCACTTTTAGTAAGGTCAATAGTACATAGAAGCACTATTGTGTGTTTTTTATCTTTTTAAATTATAAATATACAAGTAGTTAATTGAGAACATTTTTCGGAAAAAATATCAGCAAACCTACCGAAAACAGTTAATTTTATCGCTATTTCTTGATTTTTATTAATTCGATCTTACACTCTAATGTTTCAAAAGCAGAATGACAAATCTTAAGTCATCTCAAAGTAAGATGAAATTTTCTTTTTTATTTTTAACCCCTGTTTTGCTATGAATTCTCCAAGAGTCTATTTGGGCAACAAAAATTAAGTGTCGATATTAAGTTGGGTTAGGCGAGGAAATCGACGCTCGATAAAATTTTTTGCCCTAACCCAAGCAAATTGAAAGATTCGGATTATCTGAGGATTTAATTGACAGCCACTCTTATAAAAACCCGATCGCTTTGTTTTAGAGACGATTATCCCTTCTACCGATCGGTTCTCTTCCTTCTTTAGCTCTTGCCTTGTCTCTAGAAGCACTGCGACGTAGAGCTTGAAGACGCTCTTCGTATTTTTTGCGCTTACGACGACTCGGAGTCATTTCAATCAGAGTTTTTAAGGCACTACCCAAACTTTTGTAGGCGTTGGGTAAAGAGTAACCAAAACGGGTAGCTAAAGCGATCGCTTTTTCATCTGCTTCTATGGCTTCGGTAAGAGTTTTTTCGCTGCTATTTTTTTGCCACAGGCGATAACCAGAGATTCCGCACAATGATAGAGCTAGTAAGAGCAACAAACCATCTTGTACCCATAATTCTCCGACAGCACCACCCAAACCAATTGCTAAGGCTGCCATTTCCCATCCTTCTTTGGGAATAGTATCGTTTTGGACTCTGGCAACCTCATGCCAAAACAACAAATTGCGCTGATCGATCGCCAGATTATCCCACTTAGCCAAATCGATCTGAATCTCAATTTCATCTTTGCCAATTTCTTCGCTACGAATCAAAGGCGGATTTACTTCTGTCGAACCTTCAACAATGACCCAGCTTTGTAACTCTGGGGGAAGTAAAGTTTTTAGACGACGCAGTTCGTTGATTTCGGCCCTAGCGGAAGAGGTTGCATAACTCATACGTTTACCAGTGTAATGCTTTGATTATCAGTAATTTTTCAGGTGTACTTACTTTTCTATCATATCCAAGATCTATTTATTAATTAAAATGCTTGGGTTATGGACAGATTCCCAGATAAACTGAAAACTCGATCGATAAATTTTTTAGATTTAGGATTGACATACTATGTTCGGGCAGACTAAGAAATGTTTCAAACGAGACTTGCGCTTGCCGAGGAAACCTTATGGGTCGCGGTATCCTTTAGGGCGGCGCGTGATGCGCAGCGAATCCTTTAGGGCTTCCTCGTTCAATTTTATTTGCTGGATGTGCTTTGGTCTTGTAGCGAGTGTTTTAGTCTTGGCAGTAGAGAATAATGCTACTTTAGCCAACTCTGGAAATATTATCGCCCCAGAAGTTGTCAATAGTACTACACAGGTAAATGTCTTTCAGGCGATCGTTTTAGGCTTTGTTCAGGGCGCGACAGAATTTATCCCTATTAGTAGTACTGCCCATCTCAAAGCCGTACCTGTATTTTTCGGTTGGGGCGATCCTGGGGTTTCTTTTTCAGCGGTAATTCAATTGGGTAGTCTGGCTGCGGTTTTGTCTTATTTTTGGTCAGATCTGAGTCAGATTACCAGAGGAATGATTAAAGCAGTCCGGACCTCTGATTATGATTCCCAAGATTTTTGGCTAGCAGTAGGTATTGCTGTAGGAACAATTCCAATTTTAGTTTTGGGTTTATTGTTAAAAGCTTTTGAGCCTGCTTGGTACGAAAACATTTTTAGAAGTATGCCCTCGATCGCTGTTGTCTCCATTGTCATGGCTCTTTTACTGGCACTGGCAGAATCACTGGGAAATCAAAAACGCAATTTTAGCGATTTATCGGTAAAAGACGGCATTTTAATTGGTTTAGCCCAAGCTTTAGCCATTATACCAGGAGTATCTCGTTCTGGATCTACCGTGACCTTTGGTTTATTTAATAATTTAGAGCGAGCCACAGCAGCTAGATTCTCTTTTCTTTTGGGGATCCCTGCTATTTTTCTGTCGGGTTTAGTAGAGTTAAAGGGCATGATTGATGATGGTGTAGCCAGTTCTGGAGCGATGCCCTTAATTGCTGGTTTGATCTCTTCGGCGGTATTTTCCTATCTGGCGATCGCTTGGTTATTAGAATTTCTGAAAAGAAGAAGTACCTGGGTGTTTGTTTGGTATAGATTTGCTTTTGGAGTATTGATTCTTGCTGCTGTGGCTTTGGGCTGGGTTAAATGACGAGTTCGGGTGGAGGACGTTTCATGAAACGTCCGTACAGAAGTATAGCTAAGCGAGTGGTTGGCTTCTCGATCATAACGGAATTTTTTCGATGGCGATCGCCCTCTAGAAGTTGTTTGATGACGCGATCTTCATGTAGAAATGGTTTTAAGTAATGCGATCGTCAAACAAATTATTGATGCACGATAATGCGATCGCGATTCATCTCAACATAATCATTGTTTTCTAATAGATCTACGAGAGTTGATAAATTACTCTTAAAAATTTGTTCTAATTCGCTATTTCTAATATTTCCCGTAGAAATCAAAAGCAACTTTGATGGTTTTTGAATGGTCATAAAAGAATTTACGAAATCAGAATCTTTAGTAATAAGAACTCTTTCTTGCTCGATAGCAATATCGTTTATTTCAGTATCCGAAGTAGCATTTTGTTGGGGTAAATCCTTTGTATGCAGAGTATCATAACCACTTGTCTTTAGAAATCGAGCTAAACGAACTGGTAACTGAGCATCGACCAAAAACTTCATGAAGCAATTTTATGAATACTTTTAACTTGACTCAATCTTGCTGCAAACAACAAAACCGCTTGAATATCTTCTACTTCTAAATCATCATAATCAGCTAAAATTTCCTCGGCTGTCATTCCCGAACTAAGAAGCTCTAAAACAAATTCAACAGGGTATCTCAACCCTCTAATACAAGGTTTCCCGTGACATATATCTTGATGATGGGTAATTCTTGTTAAAAGCTGATTTTCCATGATTTTGACTTTTGGCTGTTCGATTATGATTCTAATCTAAAGCTTGAGCCGATAACAGAACGTATTTCTCCAGTTTTTTAGTGATCGCTTTTCTTATATATTCACTACGATTAGGCATAGAACGAACAATTACATCTATTTTATAGCGATAAACGTATTGACTACACCTACGATGCAGCTTCACAGAGAAATAGTATTAGTAGTTAGGAGTTACTAGTTCGGAGGAATAATCGAGGGCGATCTGGGAATGTTGAGATTAGAACTCAGTAATTTTAACAATTTACTCTCAATGACTCACACTCTCGATCCTACTAATAATGAAACTTCGACTAATTTCGCGCTGCAAATCGAAAAAATTCTGGAAAAGCGTCAGGCGCTCGCCGAGAGAATTAACACGACCAAAAGTAATCTTAATCAATTATTAAATTGTTTGACAGCTATCATCAATCAGCAGTCCGATTTGGTTAGCGGACTCAAAGATCGGCACGAGCTAGCTAAAATACAAAATGTTGATTTTCAAGAGCTTATCGTCAAGCTCAAACAAGAACAGATTCAGTTACAAAAGCTTGAATCTAGATTTAGCAGAACCACTCTTAATATTGCCGTAGTTGGTATTGCTGGACAAGGTAAAAGTAGATTACTACAAACTTTGACTGGACTTTCTTGTGAGATTATTCCCGATGGCAAAGATGGAGACTGTACTGCGGTACGCAGCAATATTTATCACCGTCCAGAATTAGAAAATACGGTTAATATCCAAGTTAAGTATCACGATCGAGACTCTTTTTTACAAAACGTAATTTTGCCCTACTATGAAGAACTAAAAATCACTCCTCAACCCCGTTCTTTAGATGAGTTCTCTACAGCACAACTGACAGAAAATTTATCTATGAACCAAGTAGATCTAGATAAGTACGCTCATCTAAAAAATTATCAAGCCAAGTTAACTTATTACCGCCATCTTTTACAACAAGATAATCGACAAGAGCAAAAAATAAATGTCAGCAAAGCAGAACTAAGAAGCTATGTTACTCAAGACGAAGTAGGAGATAATAAGAGTTTTGATTATTTAGCAGTTAAAGAAGTTGACATTTTTTGTTCTTTTCCTAAGTCAGATCTAGGAAAGATTGCCTTTGTCGATCTTCCAGGTTTAGGAGATAGCAAAATCAATAATTATCAAAATTTATTGCGAACTTTAAGCGAAGATGTTGATTTTGTCTTGTTCATGCGGATGCCAGGGGCAATTTATCGTCAAACTAACGATTTAGATAGTACTTTTTATGATTTAGCCGATAGTGCTATAGCTAATTTACCGATTAAACAATGGTCTTTTTATGTAATTAATTATTATCCCCAACTGGGAAATGAACTAGGATGCAAGAAATTTAAAACCAAAATTCAACAGAAAAATATTGTTGCCGATACCGCGATCGCTGACTGTGCTAATACGCAAGAAGTTACTCAAAATATTTTAGCTCCCGTACTTAATTATCTAACTAATAATCTTAATAATTTAGACCAACAATATGCAGAAAAGTCTCAACAAGAATTAATTAAAATTCAAAGTCAGGTTGAGGAAAAATTACAGCGGGTTTCGATTTATACTCAGGAAGCAACAACCAGAAACTTTGGCGATTTGACTACTCGATATACAAATTTATTTAACGAACTATATGAAGAGTTGCACACCAAGTTAACTCAGGAAGCAAAAGCAATGAGTCACGACAATAAGAGTGACAATACCGAACTAGCTGAATTTATTCAACAAGCGATAGAAAATAGCAATGCAGAGTTAAAAGTAGCTTCAGTAGAGAAATTAGCCGAACAAGTCCAGAAGTTGAGCTTTGCCGAAGTTTTTCCCCAACAATTAAGAATACTCCATGCTAATATTCATAAACCTTTTAATCAAGTCGATGACTGTCTCCACGAATCTTTAGAAACTGCAAAAGGAAAAATCGTCGAGATTTTAATTACTCAGGGAAGATTAGATAAAATTATTTTTCAGCATTCTCGACCGAATAAAAATGAATTAAAATCTGCCAACGAATTCTTCGATCGCTTGTTAAAAGCGATTCCCGAACATCTAGAAGTAGAAAAGTTAAAATCGGCAATTATTAGTATTAAGAATTCTACCCTAAGTTACGAAGCAGAAATCAAAGAAATACTAGACCGACATAAAGAACATTTAGATCCAGATAGAACTAAATATCAGTTAAATAATCAAACAAAAAATAGATTTCAATTACTCAAAAAAGAAGCAAAAATTACTCCAGAGACTTTAAGACAGACTCTTATCAAAGCACAGACTGCGGTAATCAATGACTCCAAGCAAAAACTATTGAAGTTGTCGGCAGATCCCAACAAGAAACTAGCAAATATAATTGAAACCTTTGTGGAAGAGGCTTTCTTGGACGATGAAAATGGTAAAGTAAAAGATGATTGGCGCAAGTTTTTGAGCTACTACACCGCAGAAATTTGGTCAGAAGAATTTGGTTCGGATGCCAATGAGCTGGCTCTCAAAAAAGAGTGGATGCAACTGGTAGAAGATGCCAAAAACGCCAATAGTTCCAACCTACTCAGTTTTATTTAATAGATAAGAAACTATTTGTCAAGTAAATCTTAAAAACCAAAAAAGTGGGGAAGTAGGGAATTAGGGAGATAGGGAGTAGAGAGTAGAGAGTAAATCACTTATTACTTATTACTTATTACTTCCCCAAAGCCCCAAAGCCCCAATATATATGCAGTTTAATTTTTTGTTTACAAACACTCTCTAAGAAAAATAGCGATCGCCTTGGCTACGCTAGCATAATTGTAGCTCGATCTACAGCAGCGATCTTGCTCGGAGAAAACCTAAATCCTCCTCTTTCCTCTTTCCTTCTCTATGAGTCAAACTACCATTCAACCTGCAAAAATCAGTCATGTATTGCCCAATTCGATCGCCGAAGAGATTGGATTTGAACCAGGCGATGCGATCGTTTCAATTAATAACACCCAACCCCGTGATTTGATTGACTATCGTTTTTTGTGTAGCGATGAATATTTAGAGTTAGAAGTGATGGATGCTGCGGGGGATATCCATCAAATTGAAATCGAAAAAGATTACGATGACGATCTAGGGCTGGAGTTTGAAACCGCTTTATTCGACGGTCTAATTCAATGTAACAATCATTGTCCTTTTTGTTTTATCGATCAACAGCCTCCTGGAAAGCGAGAAAGTCTCTATCTCAAAGATGATGACTATCGTCTTAGCTTTCTTTATGGTAGCTATCTGACCTTGACCAATTTAACCGAGAAAGAATGGCGACGGATCGAACAGATGCGCCTTTCCCCCCTTTATGTCTCCGTACACGCCACTGAACCAGAAGTTAGAACTCGTCTGTTGAAAAATAAGCGTGCTGGATCGATTATGTCCCAGTTTCAGTGGTTTCAAGAACGACGCTTACAGATCCACGCCCAGGTAGTAGTTTGCCCTGGTATTAACGACGGTATACATCTAGAAAGAACACTTTTGGATTTAGCCTCTTTCCATCAGGGAGATCTTCCCGCAGTTGCCTCCGCTGCGGTAGTTCCTGTGGGGTTGACTCGCTTTCGCCCCAGCCAAGATGAATTGATTCCCGTCAGTCAAAATAAAGCCCGCGAAGTAATTAGCCAGGTACAGCAGCTACAAGCAAAATTTAGACAGCAGTTTGGCAGTAACTTTGCCTGGTTAGCCGATGAGTGGTTTTTGATTGCCCGTCAGGACATCCCTCCAGAATCACATTACGAAGACTATCCCCAAATTGGCAATGGCGTAGGTTCAATTCGGTTATTTTTAAAACAGTTCCAAAATACCGCTAGGGAAATGCTACCCAAGGCGATCGCTCCACCTCGCCGTTTTACTTGGGTAGTAGGGAATGCAGTGGAACGAGCTTTCCAACCCCTAGTAGAACAACTCAACGCCGTCCGAGGATTAGAAATTAATCTCGTAGCTTTAAATAGCAAATATTGGGGACAAGAAATTACTGTCACGGGCTTGTTAACGGGGCAAGATTTACTCGCAGGTTTAGCGGGGAAAGATCTTGGCGATGGCATTTTGTTACCTTCCCTGATGCTCAAACACGACGAGACTAAATTTCTTGACGATCTGACGGTAGCTGATGTCAGTCAGCAGTTAGCGGTATCCATCTTTCCTGTAAGCGGTGTTGAAGAACTAGTCGATCGCTGTCTTAATTGACACTCCCGTCGCCCATGGGCGAGAGATTCACCCCTGGATAGCTAGAGACGCGCAATGCGCTGTGAGGCAAAGGTTGAATCTATTCCACTATTTTAATTAATTAATCGGGTTTGTTCGGATAGAAATATTGTTGTTCGGTTACACTATTGGTATTTTTCTGTATATTTTCGGAATTAAGTTTTTTCTGTGTTTGTTTTTTTTAGTTTAATCACCGCTTGGCGAAAACCTAGAACTACCAAAATATTCGACAGAGTCAAAAACATTTCCGCGCTTCCATGTAACCAATCTACATTAGCCAGAGTCTCGCCATAATGAACTTGGGCATAAATTCCCGCAGGAATTGTCACCGCCACAAAAATCAATAAAACATAAAAACCGATTAAGGCTAAAAGCGGTGTTTTTCCCGAACGAGTCATAAACCACAAAAAACCCAGATAAGGAAATAAAGAAATTGCAAATAAACTATCTTTACTCATAGATACTATCAAGCTAAAAAAATCAATTTAATCGGACTCGATCTCAGATTTTCTGGTATTACGCCAGATTCCCCAAGCAGCGATACAAACTGTAAAATTTCCTACTACTGTCATCGATGCTTGTAGAGTTACTAGCCATTCTAAAGACTGAGTATTATCAAAAAAATGCCAGGTACAGGCACACATGGCACTAACTAAAGCAGGTAACATGGCGAATGATAAATTATACCAAGAGCGATCGCCTGTAATTTCTCCATACCGCCAAATATAGTAGATAGCAGCAGCCCATTCAATTACGCTCGATACATGGACTATCCAAGTTGGAATTGATAATGCGTGCATTGTCGATTACTGATGATTATTTGTATATTTGTATACCAATATTATTGAGACAACTTAGTTTCCAGCCACTCTATTACCTGTTTGCCTAAAGTTACACCATTCAAACGATCTATTTCTCTAATACCTGTTGGGCTGGTAACATTTACCTCTGTTAGATAGCCACCAATAACATCAATACCCACAAAATAAAGTCCATCAGCAAGTAATTGGGGGGCAATCAAAGCACAAATTTCTTGTTCTCTGGCGGTAATATCTACTTTTACCGCTTTTCCGCCCACTGCCATATTACCTCTAAATTCATTACCACTGGGAATACGATTAACCGCTCCGATTGGTTTTCCCTCCAATAAAACAATTCTTTTATCTCCTTCTTTAGCAGCAGGTAAATATTCTTGAACCATTACAGGTTCGCGTCCCCTTTGAGTGCTAACTTCTACTATAGAGTTAAAATTGCGATCGCCTTTTTCTAAAAATAGAATTCCCTCTCCTCCTTTTCCTCCCAAAGGTTTTAGGACGGCAAACTGTTTTTCTTCTACAAATTTGGCAATCACCGTTTTATCTTGACTGACAATAGTTTCAGGAATTACCTCAGTAAATTGTAGGGCGTATATCTTTTCGTTGGCAGTCCTCAGTCCTTGAGGAGAATTGACTACCAGAGTTTTATTGCGATCGATTAAATCTAATATATAGGTCGTGTAAAGATAGGGAATAGTAACAGGAGGATCGGTACGCATAAATACAGCGTCCATTTCCTCCAAACAAGTCAGAATTTTTTCGCCGACTAAATACCAATCCGATTCTGCCTGCCAATATCCGTCAACTAACTTTACGGGTTTTAAACTGACTGGTTGTAAATATCCCCAGGCTTTCCCTTCAACAATGCTGAGTTGACTAGCTTCAGTTATCCAAACTTGATGACCTAATTTTTGTGCTGCTTCCATCATGGCAACACTACTATCATGTCCTGGATCTAACTGAGCAATCGGATCGATAATAAATGCGAGTTTCACGCTGCTGTCCTTATAATGAATTCTCTACGCTTCTAATTTAATAAGGTACAGCCTGTTAACACCTCTTTACAATAGAGGATCTAATTCACCTTGACTATCTAAAGCGTAGAGATCGTCACATCCCCCAATATGGCGATCGTCAATAAATATTTGAGGTAAAGTCGATCTACCATTAGCTCTCATGGTCATTTTAGCTCTAGCATCTTCATCTCCATCAATACAATATTCACTATATTCAACCCCCTTGTCATCCAGTAAACCTTTAGCACGAATACAAAATGGACAAAGACTCCAGGTATATATCTCTACTTTTGCTGCCATAGCTGCACTAAATATTAAGTATTATTACGTCTTACTCATCTTAAACTGATTTGTGAATTATTTTGAGATGTCAATGATACATCGAGCAAATGCTGGCTGCATTTTTCCACTTCATCGTAATAACTCCAAGCAGTGAGGTGTTTTAGTTGGCAGAAATTATCTTTGACACTCATCAGCACTCCAATATTTTGCCTGTTCCAGATCGTCTTCAAGAGTTTTCTAACGTAGTTTGGTAAATTTTGAAACAATAACTTAGAGATTTTGATTCCGAACTGTTACTTTGTTAGTTTTAATTATCTATTTGGGAACTCTTAAAGGTAAGACTAAGGAAGTTCTTGTATCTCAGAATCAGAGATCACTTTGCCCCAAAGCGACAAAGCCCGTTCTGATTATTGGTCAATCAACCCTTGGTTGCGAAGTTTGCCAGAGTAAAGTGGTTGAGATAACTACTAGCTTAGAAACACAACTTCTTTAATAAGTTAACTTAGATCGAACTTACATAAAATGGAATCAGCAAAAGTTGTTAATAAAATTCTACTAAGTTCCCTTGCTTTTGGTGCAACCTTTGGTATTGGAATGTTAGTAAAAGATGATAATATCCAAAAAGCCTTGATGGGTACGGGTGCAGTAGGATCTATGGCTTGTGTGGCTGGAGCTATAGTTACTAACAATAAAAAAGATTCTCATAACAATCAAGACAATAGCTTATCTGATAGTCAAATATCAGAACTTTGTAGTCAAGAAGTACAGTTACAGCAATCTCTCAATGAAACTACTGCCAAAATGCAAGCAGTAGAAGCTGACATCAATTCTCTTCAAAACGAACACGACCAACTATTGAGTATAATCTCTAATTTGAGCGAACAAAAACAACAATTAGAGACAGAATCCGATCGTTGGAATCAGCAAATCCAATCAAAAAAACAACAGTTAGAGACAGAAAATGATAATTATCATCAACAAATCCAATCAAAAAAACAACAATTAGAAACTGTAAACACTCAGTTATCAACTAGTCAAAGATATCAAGAAGAATTAAATGAAAATATATCTACTCTAGAAAATCAAAAACACGATTTACATAAAGAAGTAGAAAAATTATCTTCTAAACAAAAGCAACTAGAGCAAGTAATATCTCCTATTGAAGAAAGCGTAGCTAATTTTGATTTGAAAACAAATGTAGAATCAAGCACGAAAATCGAATCAGAAACAGAATCGAGAGCGGAAGTCGAGCAATTAGTGGATTCTTTGGATGAATCAGAATTAGAAGTATTTAGTACTGAGTTAGAAACAGAATCAGAATCAGATACAAATCCATTTATAAATGATACTTTAGAAGAAACAGATACCAATAAAGATGAACAGAATTCTGAGTTAAAGACAGTAGAAAAATTAATAGGTTCTTTTAGTGAGTCTGAACTAGAAATGTTCGACCATAAATCACCTACAGAAGTCGAGCATACCAATCAGTTAAATACTATAGAAAATATTATTGAAGAAGAATCTTCTGAACCTGAAGTAGAAGATTTGGTTAATTCTATAAATGAAACTGAGCTAGAAATACTCAGTAACCAAGTATCTCAAGAAGTTTCTGAAAACAGTAAATCATTAAAGTCGGAATCGCAAGAGATGGCGATCGCCTTCGATGAAGACAACGAAGCATCATCGCCAACCTTCAGCATTGAAGATAGTTCGACACAAGAATTGCAAGACTTGATGGGAGAATTAATTACTCCAGAAGGCGAAGCATCGGAAGAATTTAGCATTGAAGATACTTCTACCCCTGAAGAATTGATTGTTGAAGAAGACGAAACATCTGAAGCCTTCAGTCTGGAAACAACTCCTACCTCAGAATCTCAAGAGTTGATGATGGGA
>JASJEI010000050.1 GCA_030064795.1 Pleurocapsa sp. MO_226.B13
AGTGATCCACTGACAGAAATTCTCCCAAGCACTGCGAGTTTCGCGTGTTTGTAAAGTAGTTGTCATATGTGTTTATGATTGCGTTATTTAATTATCAAGGTTCGTTCTATTTCTAGAACTGAATGATTCAAGCGGGTGATAAAAATGATGTGCTTGTTTCATCCACATTTACACTTTAACTAAGTTGGGCGACTTTGTCAAGTTTTGTAACAAAATTCTTGACGATGTTATTTATAAGTTTTGCTTATAATCGATCGAAACTGTTTTTGTCAGCACGGTGTTGAGTTATGTCGTTTCTCATTTGAATGAGGAATTAAATAACAAAAAACCCAATAAGATGTCTCATTGGGCTTACAGATTAAAGTTCACAGTTTATTTAAGCATCTAGCACCACAGAACTAACAGGTTTAGCGCAGCAGGTTAAAATTTCTCCTGACTCCAAACCACTAAGAGCGTCATAATCTTCTTCATAGGTAACTTCCCCTTTCAAAACCGTTGCGGTACAAGTACCACAAGTACCTGCGCGACAGCTACTTTCTATTTCTACTCCTACTTTCTCCGCTGCATCCAAAATATATTCGTTTTCTGCACAAACAGTTTCTTTCCAAGAGTTAGCCAAAAAGATTTTAGTCTTGGTAGTAGAACCATTTGCTGATTCTTTAGTATCGGATTTGGGCGTTTCGATTGTAGGTGCAGATTCTTCGATCGCAACGCCGTCTTTGAGCTTGGCATCAAATTCTTCGATTAGTAAGTTACGCAGGGTTACTTTAAGATCTTCACAAGCAACGCCCTTGTTAATCATATTTCCCAGTTCAGCACCCTTTCCGACTTTCCCCCCAGTAAAGATTTTTGCCCCTTCTACGGCTTGACCATCTTTACGTACCTTTGTACCCATCAAGCCGATATCTCCCGCCTGGGGTTGTCCGCAGGAATTAGGACAACCAGTCCAATGAAGACGCACGCGGTTGGGAATCTCTAATTCTTTGTCGAGTTCCTGTGCTATTTTCCAGGCTCTTTGTTTGGTTTCGATAATCGCAAAATTGCAGTATCGCGCCCCCGTACAGGAAACAACAGATCGCGATAAAGTAGTAGGATTGATGGAAAATTTCTCCAACAAAGACTCCGTTAAGAAAGTATCGAGATTTTCGTTAGCAATATAGGGAATAATGACGTTTTGTTCTACCGTTAGTCTAATTTCACCATTACCATATACTTCCGCTAATCTAGCTAGTTCAAACATCGATTCAGCATCTAAACGCCCCATAGGAACGTGCAAGCCAACATAACTATAGCCTTCTTGCTTTTGGGGATGTACTCCCAGATGATCTTTCTTGTCTTGAGTAATTTCGTCGGTTTCAGCAGCAGGTGCAAAGGGTTTGCCAAATTCTTTTTCTACTTCAGCGCGGAATTTTTCTACCCCCCAGGTTTCAATCAGCCACATCATACGAGCTTTGGGGCGACTGGCTCTCAAACCTTCTCTGCCACCATTTTGAGTATAGACAGTTAAAATAGCGCGGGATAGCTCGACTACATCTTCATCATTGCCAGGTACCCAAACTCCCAAGGGAATTGATTCTGCACAGCGTTGTGCGGAGAGATAACCCCCGACTAAAACATTAAAACCTAAAACGCCATCTTTATAAGCGGGAATAAAAGCCAGATCGTTTAACTCTGCATGAATCGAATTGTCTCTTGCCCCTTCAATGGCAATATTAAACTTACGGGGTAAATTGGTAAACGCATAATTACCTTCACCATGATTGGTAATCATGTCCTGAACTTTTTGGTTCATGGCGCGAGTGTCGATCAATTCATCGGGATCGATACCAGCTACAGGGGAACCCGTTAGGTTGCGGACGTTATCCATCCCCGACTGGATACTGGTTAAACCAACTTCTTTGAATCTTTTAAATAGTGCGGGAATATCTTCTATACGTACTCCCCTTAGTTGAATGTTTTGGCGAGTAGTAATATCTGCCGTACCATCTTCACCATAACGCTCGATCCCCGCAGCTAGTACCCGCATCTGTTCGCTAGTCACCACCCCATTGGGTACGCGCATCCTAATCATAAACTGCCCAGGAGTTACGGGACGATAAAATATCCCCAACCACTTGAGGCGCGTTTCTAAATCTTCTTTGTTTACTGCTTCCCAACCAATCTTGGCAAAATGTTCTAGCTCGTTTTTAACATCTAATCCATCTTTGGCTGCTTTGACTTTTTCTACTTTGTTAAGTTTGATTTTAGTATTGGCTTCGGTAGTCATAAATCTAAACCTTGAAATAGGGCAGTATTGGAAAAAGGATCTGGGATGAGAAGTAATAAAAATTTATTGGGGTAAAAACAGTATGAATCTCAGAGTAAAGAGTGGTTGGCTCTGTTACTCGCAATTGACGCTGCAATG
The DNA here is from genome assembly GCA_030064795.1 of Pleurocapsa sp. MO_226.B13. The sequence continues at coordinate 2,405 of JASJEI010000050.1, forward strand.
TTAAGGGTAAAACTCTTATCTATACTTCTGCTACTAAATGTTTTTTGTATTGTTATCTAACATGATTATGTGGATATGTTGAGAAATTTTGTACTTTTTGATACAAAATACTGTTTGCCATACAATAAACGGATTGAATTAATCCCGATACCGCATCATTTTTGCTCATTAAATTAAATGGGCTTCTCATCAAAAAGCCCAATTTAACTGATGAATTTACTATTGAAACAGAATTTAGAAATCGTTTTTGTTAACTGCGATCGCTTTTTGTCATCGAGACTTCTTTGAAAAAGAGCGAGCGAGCGCAATTTATGGGACAATCAATCTGGAATTATCGACCGTGAGTAGTGAGTGTCCTAAGATCAGTCCGTATTGCAATACCAATCGATCTCTACTTGCTGTTACTTTGTAATCATGCTGCTGGTTGTTTTACGGAATTGTTGACAAGTTTGCCATCTTCTAAATGAACGATGCGATCGGCAACATCGAGAATACGATTATCATGGGTAACGAGTAAGATAGTACTGCCCTGTTCCCTAGCTAACTTTTGCATCAGGTTTACTACATCTCTACCAGATTTACTATCCAAAGCTGCGGTTGGTTCATCAGCCAGGACAATTGCAGGATGGGCGACTAATGCCCGTGCGATCGCCACCCGTTGTTTTTGCCCTCCAGAGAGGTTATCGGGATAGTAATCGATTCTATCGCCCAAGCCTACGTGTTCTAACATCGCTACAGCACGATCGCGCATTTCTGCCTTACTATATTTACCCTGTACCTCCAAACCCATCTGCACGTTTTGAGTCGCGGTTAAACTACGGTGGAGATTATGCGCCTGAAAGATATAGCCATTGTTGCGTCTGGCTTGGACTAATTCGGCTGGAGATGCACCGCAAAGCTCTTTTCCGAGTATTTTACAGCTTCCCGACTGGGGCGATCGCAAACCACTAACGAGGGTTAATAAGGTAGTTTTACCAGATCCAGATGGCCCTGTCATTAAGACGATTTCTCCCCGATCTATTTCGAGGTTGATGTTAAATAATACTTGTTTGCGGAGTTCGCCTTTGCCGAAGTAATGATCGAGATTTTTGATATTGATTACTGGTTGATTGTTCATGGTTAGTAGTTAGTGGTTAGTAGTGAGTAGTTAGTAGTGAGTAGTTAGTTGATAGAAACGTTTCTTGAAACGTCCGTAAAATAATTGATTGAATATGAGCAATTTAATAAATAGATATTTTTATATTGAATTTTCTAAAACTAATTTAGTAGTTTAAACAACTTTAACGAACGAAAACTAGTGATAACATCTTAAAAAAATTTCCTCAAAGATTTAACTATGTTTGGTACGCAAAACCTGTCTGCATTCTTGTTAGCAGCAATCTCGCTTAACTTATTACCTGGTGCGGATACTTTATATATAATTGCTCGCAGTATAGCCCAAGGAAGAAAAGCAGGTATTGTATCGGTTTTAGGAATCAGTACTGGTTCTTTATTACATACAACTGCTGCTGCATTTGGTTTATCGGCTATTTTAGCCACTTCCGCGATCGCCTTTACAATCGTGAAATTAATTGGTGCTACATACTTAGTGTATTTGGGTATCAAAATGTTCATTAATAATAGTTCTCCAGATGATATGGATATTGCTACTGAAAATAAAAATTTGTGGACTATTTATCGACAGGGGATCTTAACTAATATTCTTAATCCCAAAGTTGCTTTATTTTTTCTGGCATTGTTACCTCAATTTGTCGATTCAGCAACTAACTATCAAATGTTTTCCTTTTTATTTTTGGGTTGTTTATTTATTACTACTGGTACTTTATGGTGTATGTTTGTGGCTTTATTAGCTGCCAAAGCTTCTAATATTATTCGTTCCCAAAATCTTTTGATAAATATTGCTAACAAGATAACAGGTGTAATTTTCATTGGTTTGGGAATCAAACTTGCTACCGAACAAGCAAAATAAGTAGAAGTCACTTTGATAATTATCAACTTAATAGGTATGATTTTTTTACTTGCCATTAAATAAATCAATTTGATAGCCATAAACTACTGCATCTCCAGGATTTAAATCTTTGTAAGGGCGATCGGTATTAATAATTGCTCCTAAAGTTTCCAAAGCTACAATTTGTGGCTCTCCAACAGGTGTTAAAGTAAAAAGTACAAAATTACAACTACCGCTTGTTGTGATACAAATTGTCGGAAATACAGCTTCATGTGTACCGATCAATCCAAAAGAAAAAGTCTCGTTATTTTTAACTAGATAGTCATCAATATAATCGGTTAGTTTTTTCGAGATGTCAGTACATAACTCTTCTGGAGTCTTACTAGTTCGATCTTTTAAAACTTCTTCTTTCCAATAAAAAATAGTTTGCGATCGCCCTGCTTTATTTTTAGCTACAGTAATCGGAATACCTTGATTATCTTCACAAGCAAAAGTTATATCTGGTGTAGTATTTTTTTGTCCCCATACAGGAGAAATAGAAGATGACAAGGCAATAATGGTTAATAAAGAAATTATATATTTATTAGTCATTGTTAAATAGTTCTAAAAAGTCAACCCGATCACCTGTATAGACAAAAAGTCTTTCATTTTTCCTTGTTTTTTCTTTAGTAAGCTTTATTATTTCAGGATTCAAAATTGTATGTAAGGTATTTTGTGCCATTGTAAATTGCTCTTTAATAGTAAACAATACTTTTGAACATTCATTACGAATTATTCCTGTAGTAACATAGATTGCCGATGTTGCACCAAAATTTTCAGCTATCAAATCAAAAGTAGACATGTCGTGACCATCAGTAGAAAACTCATTTAATTTATTGGAAGTATGATGACAAAGTTCTGTTGAACTTTGCTCGATATTATTTAAAGCCTCTTCTTTCCAATGAAAGAGAGTTTGAGTTTTGCCTTCACTATTTCTGGCTACAGTAATCAGAATACCATTATTCTCTTCACAGGCAAAAATTATATCTGTTGTAGTATTTTCTTGTCCTCACACAGGAAAAATAAAACCTGATAAACTGATAATAGTTAATAAATAGATTAAATTTTATGTTGCATTATTTTGTTAGTTGAATGTCGATTTTACCAAGAATTCCAAAAATAGTTATTCTTTATTTTGAAATAAATTTACGCTGTAGTATCCATGGTTAGCTCGGTGACTATTTCTATTTATTACTAGTTTGCTTACATTTGGATTGATGAAAATCATCAAAACATTTTTTGCTTCGTCAATAGGATGTTCATTTTTATGAGGTAGAAAGGTAAAAATAAGTTTAGTACACGTAAACCTAATATTTAAAGTACTAACACAAACTAAGGGTAATCCAGATTGCGTTTCAGGTACTAGTATAAAAGAAGATAAATCGCGATCGCTAGCAGATAAATCATTTAGTTTTAAAGAAACATCATTAAAAAGTTCTTGTGGAGTTTTTGTAGTTTTGTCTTTTAAAATCTCTTCTTTCCAGTGAAAAATAGTTTGAGTTTTGCCTTCATTATTTCTAGCTCAAGTAATCAGAACACCATTATTATTTTCACAGCTAAAATTTATCTTTGGTGTGGTATTTTCTTGTCCCCATACAGGAGAAATAGAACCAACTAAGATACTACTGGTTAATAAAGGAATTAAATATTTACTTGTCATCTCAAAACAATCATTAGCTAATTCCAGATAAATACGTTCGTAATCAAATAGATATGTAGATAGGCTCGATCGCGGTTTTTGTTAAACTGGTAACTACATTAGTAACTACAGTATTAAAGTCGTGAAATTAAAGATTAGGAAGATTGGTAACTCTTTGGGTGCGAGTATTCCCAAGGAAATCTTAGAGAAGATGAATGTGGGGGAAGGAGATAGTTTATATGTTACCCAGACTTCTGACGGTATATATTTAACTCCCTACGATCCAGAATTTGAGAAGGCGATGGAAGCTGCCAAAAACATTACTAATCGCTATCGTAATGCGCTAAAAGAGTTAGCTAAGTGAAACAAATTCAACTTCCTCGCGTGAGTCCCTACCCTCAACGAAGTAGGGTAGGGAGGTAGAGCGTGCCGCTAGGCAATACATAACTTATTTGACCTCCGCAATAACTTAACTTTTGACAAGCTAAACTGACCGATACGCTTCCAGTTATAGTCATACACACTCAGCTTTTTAGACTTTTCAGTATTGGTAAAACCACCAATCCAACCACGATAAGTAATCCCTGCTTTTTCTGCTTCTACATAATCCCCAGCACGAAAACCAAATGGCGTAATCGTTCCTCCTTTACGCTTTCTGATCCCTCCTATACTGGGATTATCAAAGTGTAAAGCACGACGGAAATATTGAGGTCTAGTAATAATTCTAAAAACTGAATCAGTTATTCTTACCTCGCCTTTCCATTCGTGTCCATGACTGTTTTTTGTGTGAAAGGCACGAAACCCAATAAATTCACTCGCTGCCAGGGCAACACCATCAACAGCATGGGTTTGGGGGACAGGATTTTTCTTGTTTTGTTTATCTTTGAACAAGCCTAAATATTTCCTGATTTGGCTAGTGCCATTACCATCTTTTTGCCATCCATACATTTTTCTGACAGGAGCTAACTTTTCTAGCTGTTCGATACACCAGTATTGAGCAGCCATAACAGGCGAGAACCCTTTGCCCGAACGTGCAGACTTGCGCGCCATAGTTAAGTCCACATCTGCTTTTACTACCTCATAGACTATATTTGTAATTGGAAATATTGAGCATAATTCTTTGACTATGCGGATTTCCATTAACCTTGAAGCCTTAATTGACGGCGGTAATTTAGATTTAATCCGATTAGAAAATCGCTTTTGTCTGTGGCATCTTTGGGCAAAAGGAAGATTACGATTAATTCTACGTCCGCGTCGAACTCTACGTTGTAAAGCCCGTCCTCCCACGTTCTTAATCACTTTTCCTTGTTTGATGACAGCAGCACCAAGGCGTTCTTTTACTCTCTGAAAAGGCAATACAGCATGACCGCGAAACAGAGTAGCCAAAGAACTCTGAACTGCAAAACCAGAATAGGACTTACCTGGGTCACAACCGCAGACTATGGGTTGAGTTTTGGTATCTGATGGAGTAGCTAACAACTGGACATAATAAACGCCCAAGTCATTCCATTTGCCAACAGCTTTGCCATCTCTAACCCATCTTCTAGCTCGGCTGCATAAAGTTGGCATAGCAGCACGGCCATCTGGATTTACTACTGGTACTCGATTGTTCATATTGGAGATAATCCTAATTAGATTAGTACAAAGTCCCTAAGAGCATCGGAATAAAGATATACTTGCCTTTATGCAACACCCATAATCAGTGGGCTTAGAGAGGTACAAACTAGGGAAACATTTGTACGTCTGTGCCATATTCCGACTCCTGCTCTAGTAAACACTTAGCTTTGACTGATTTCAAAGCCCCTTCCTCTACGAAGTAGGGAGGGGTTATTTACTTTGTTACTCTCCCTCAAGCTAAAGCCATACACGAACAACAGCTTAGTTTATTTGGCGGTACAACAGGAATCATTGATGAAGGAAAGCTGGAAAGTGCTTTATATCGCCCTATAAACATAGCTAACTATAATCCCGATGCCAGTATGTACGAGTTAGCTGCTGCATTAGGCTATGGTATCGCCATCAACCATCCCTTTGTTGACGGAAATAAACGCACTGCTTTTATTGTCATGGCGGTTTTTTTAGAAATTCACCAAATTAGATTAACAGCTTCAGAAGTAGATGTAGTAAACATAATGTTGGGTATAGCTAGTGGAAAAACATCAGAAGAGATGTTATGTAATTGGTTAGAAGAGAATACACAATAGTAAATTTGTTCTTTAGTTACTAGAAAAATCCTTTAATTGGCGATGAGGCAAAGCCGACTCTACGCGCTCGCGCTATTATTCAATCAAGATTAATACAGCCAGCTACTATATTCAGCATGATTATCTTTCATGTCTTCATAAAGCCACACCATGCGCTCGATGAACCATAATTTGCCGAGGATAACTAGAATCGTACCAATCAGAGTCGGATAAATTTCTAAGTTGACTAAACCTAAGACTAAAAAAGGTATACCAGAAGCGGAAATCAAGTTTAGAATATTAGGGATTTTTTGATGGTGTTGGGGTACGGGAATATTATCGCGATTTAACCAAACTCTTTCCCCTAAAACTGCCTTTGAAGCCCAATTATTAGTGCTTTTCGGTTGAGGAAATACACGAGGATTAAACCACATCCAAAGTAGGGCGATCGCAACTGGTAATAGGGAAAACCAACCCAACCAAAGGCGACTCCAAATAGCTAAAATCAGCAGGGGTAAAACGGTAAAACGAGTTCCAACACTCCAAGGATTAGCATGGCGCAACCATGTCACCTCGTCCATTTTAAATGAGTTAGCAATATTTCTTTCGAGATTCATTTGTTTAGTTGTTAGTTCGGGGTTGTTAGTCGTTAGTTGGTAGTTCGGGGTTGCGATCGCGCTATCAACTATTCTTAGTTTTCATTTTGGCTTTCAGTTCTAACTTTGCAATTAGATTATTAAAATTATCTTGTTGTTTTTCTACGTCTTCTTTTGAGATAGTTTCAACTCTATAAGTCGAATTTACTTGGCAAGTCAAGGCGTTAATTATGTATTGATTCAGAGAAATTGCTTCATTTTGAGCTAAGTTTATCAATTGTTGATGTAATGTTTTCGGCAATCTCAAAGTCAATCTACTGATGTAATCATTCATTTTTTTGGTTTTATTTGTTTTTATTTTGCCTCGGAATTTGTAGACATCTCGAAGCCAACAGCTAATTTAAAAGATATCTGCTGGATCGGCTGATTGTAATTTACGAGTGGCGATCGCCCCTGAAATGCTACACATTAAGATAGTCATAATCAAGACGGTGACAGCCCTAGATGTGGGTAAAACGATGGGTAAAGCGGTGGCTGCTGCGGTGAGTTGATATAATCCTGCTGCGATCGCCACACTGGGGATAAAGCCGATAAGAGAGAGAATAAGGGCTTCTTCAAACACTACCATGAGTAAATAGGAGTTTTTATAACCCATTGCTTTAAAGGTGGCGTATTCTGCCATATGATCGTTAACATCGGTGGAAAGTACCTGATAGACAATTACGATCCCGACAATAAAACCCATCATTGTCCCTAAAGTAAACACGAAACCGATGGCGGTACTATTTTGAATATACGTTAATTCCCCATCGACATATTCCTCGTAGGTAAAGGCTTGAACATCATCGGGAAGATAAGCATTGAGAGAGATTCTTGCCCCTTCTGGATCGCGCCCTTCCTCTAAGTTAATTACCCCAAGACTAACTAACCCTGGTTGCTTGCGGGGAAATAGACGCATAAAGTTTTGATCGCTAGTAATTAATGCCCCATCATCGGCAAAAGAAGCCCCGACGGTAAACAAACCACCAATAGTTAGAGTAGTGCGATCGCTTTCGGTAGTGACTAGTTTTCCCTGTTCGATTTGACTGACTACTTCATCGTATTCTCCTCTAGAGGCGCGATCGAATAGTACTGTATCGGGAATTTTGACTTTATCTAATTGACTATTTACTTCAGGAAGATCGAACATCGGTTTAGCAGGATCGAAACCCAACACCATCATCGATGTTTTCTCTTTAGTTTGGGGGTTACGCCAGTCAAGCGAACCAACATAAACAGGTTCGGCAGATTCTACCCCTGGTACATCCATTGCTTGATAGAGTCGGCGACGGGGGAAAGTGTAGGGTTTATTAAAATTAGTTGCTTGGGTACTAGTGAGGATAATGTCGCCGTTAATTTTACGGGGATATTGAGTATTTGCCGAATACAGCGCATTCATAAATCCTAACTGCATAAAGATTAGGATATCTGCAAAGGCAATTCCTGATAGTGCCGTTAATAGTCGAAATTTATCGTGTTTTAATTGCAACCAACCCAAGGGTGTGCGGTTTCTTAAGGCTTTAAACATTTTGCGATCGTGGTTAATTGATTGGTTTTATGTGTTGATTTATTAGTTCGTTTGTTAGTCGTTAGTCGAGTCGTTAGTTGTTGATTGTTACCTCCTCCTCGTTCCTTGTTCCTCGTTCCTTCGCCCTTACAGTTCGATCTGTACGTTTACCAACAAATTGGTTAACCCCGCTACCTTCTTGCTAGATTCTTCATCTAGTTTGACTTTCACTTCGACAACCTTGGCATCAATGTTTGCTGTCGGATCGGTATTGACTACTTCTTGACGTTCCACTTCTAAACCGATGGTTTCTACTGTACCAGTCAGTTTTTGGTCGATCGCACTGCTGGTAACTGTCACCTGTTGTCCTAACTGAACTTTACCGATATCGCTTTGATAGACTTCGGCAACAGCATACATTTCGTCAATTTGCCCAATTCTGACGATCCCTTCGTCGCTAGATACTATTTCCCCTGGGCGAGTCAGAATTTTAATTATCGTTCCTGCTTGGGGTGATTTGATGTAGGCTTTATCTAAATCGGCTTGGGCGACTTTAACCGCTGCTTGTGCCTGTCTTACTTCCGCTTCGGCAATTGCAACATCAACTGGGCGTACTTCAGCGATCCGATCTAAAGTGGCTTTGGCTTCTGCTAACTGTTGTTGTTGTCCCGATCTAATACGGTTGAGATTGGCTTTGGCTTCGGCTAGCTGTTCTTTAGCTGTGGCTAGAGTGAGATATTTGCTATCTTTTTCTGATGCCGAGATTGCCCCATCTCGATACAGTTGTTCGTATCGTTGATATTCTACCTGGGCATTATTTACTTCTGCTTCAATTCTCGCTATTGTTGCTTGTTGGGCTGCAATATTATTATCTCTTTCGGTTTGGATACGGGCGATCGCAGCTTGTTGTGCCTGGATTTCTCCTGTTTTTGCCCCCGCTTTAACTAATGCTAAGTTTGCCTCGGCGACTTTTACTTGTTCCCGTGCTTGATTTAAAGCTGCTAAAGCGCGATCGCGACTGTCTAAAACCGCAATAATATCGCCTTTTTGGACTTTATCTCCCTGTTTAACTGATAACTCTTCGATTTGATTTCCTTGTGCAGAAGAAGATACCGCTACCTGAATGATTTCTCCACTGGGTTCTAATCTACCCAAGGCGGTTACGGTGGTGATTTCTGGCATTACTGGGGTAGGTGCTTCGGTTTGAAAAGTATCAGTTTGACGCAATACATATACCGTCGCGCCACCCATAATTAACGCCAAGCCAATTATGACTGCGGGAAAATTTTTCCCCAGCGGTTTTGATGATTTGTTTAGTTTGTCTGTAATTAAGTTCATTGCCTACCAGTTCGTTTGCGACTAAACCGTTTAGTTCAATTTTTATTTTATTATAAAACTAAACTGAGTAGTTCAGCAACATTGAGCAAAATTGCGATCGCTTTCCAACTGAACAAAGGGATTATTTCTCTAGTCTTTTCTCCCTTTTAAAGCTAGCGATCGGTAAAATAATTAGATTAAATAGATTCAAGATCGGCTGGAGAGCGATCGCTCGATTAATATAGGTTGGATATTTTAATTGTCAGTAATACACTCGATCGCTTATCAGTTCGCTTACTACTAAACCGTTTAGTTTAGATAATGCTATAATAAAACTAAACCGACTAGTTTATCAAAAACAATTAGATAGATTAAAAACAGAAGCAAAGACACTTTCCAACTAAAATCGTTTACTAGTAACTGACAACAAACATAATGATCGCAAGCAATAAAGAACGTTCCAAATCAGAAGCCAAAACCGAAGCTATTCTTCAGGGGGCAATAAAAGAGTTTTTAAATCATGGCTATGCAGCTACTAGTATGGATAAAGTAGCCAAGGCTGCGGGGGTTTCTAAAGCAACTGTTTATAGTCATTTTGGCGATAAAGAAAACCTGTTTAACGCCGTGATGCAGGATCTAGTTAAAGATAAATTCCAAACAGTAATGGGTTTGGAAGAACCTCAATCATTAGAACAAGACCCTAAAATAGTTTTATCAGCAATTGCCAATCGAGTTTTAGATAATGCTAAAAGCGATCGCAACTTTCAAAATCTAATTCGGATTATTGTTGGAGAGTCAGGACGTTTTCCCGAATTAGCCAAAGCCTACGTTAACTATCTAGCCAAACCCGCAATTGAAAGCTTAACCAAATACTTCAAATCTCATCCCGAACTAAAACTAGAAGATCCCGAAGCCACCGTTAGAGTCATGATGGGAACGCTAATTTACTTTGTGATGCTGCAAGAAATGATGCACGGTAAAGATATTGTGCCTTTAGAAAACGAACGCTTGGTCAATACCTTGACCAATTTAATTACCAAAAATTAAAAGCTAGTTTGACGTTAAGATACAAGACAAAAACACAAAAATGGTCGAATCTTGGAGGACACTACGGCACAAACCTTTGCTGTAGTGGCAATTTCAACTAAATTTTGACTAGAAAAATCAAGCTTAAAATTACCCAGTCTCAATACAAAACTTCATATATTTTAGTTAATTAATATAGCTCAATATATATATATATATAGTTTTTAAGATTAATAAAAAAGTCTGAGAAACAATACAACTTGTGACAGAATCCCCAGTTATAATATTCTCATATCTCATAATATATTTAGTAAGTTAGTAAATACTAAAACAAACATAGGACTGGATGGGGGTTGCACCGTTGTGACCCATAGCTGAGAATCGAAGGAGAGCGAACTGGCAGATTCTTAGACAGTCAGAGTAAACAAAATCGGTGTGGAGTTTTTATCGCTTCCTCCACTTAATTGTTATCGAGGGAAGGCGCAATCCTTCATCAAAACGGTCTTAGGTAACAGACGAAGTTAGTTACTCAGTAATTTTCAAACAAAATTATCTTGGTTCTTTAACCTCCTTATAATTACACAGCGGGGTTGAAGATTTTTTTTATCTCATCCTGGAACTGGGGAATAGAGGGTAAAAACTGTAATTTCGGGACGGCTATTAAAACGGAAAGGTAAGCCTGTCATACCCAAACCACGATTTGTATATTCCAACATCGCTTCTACTTGATTCAAACCAGCAAAATATTTTCTTCCTCCACGGGGCAATACTAAAGGATCGATCAAAGGAATTTTGATTTGTCCTCCATGAGAATGTCCTGATAACTGAAGGGCAAATTTCTGGGTTTTAGCACTTTGTTCGATGTAGTCTGGTTCGTGAACCAATAATATAGCAGCAGTATTATCTGGTATCTCAGCAATGATTTTGTCTAAATCTGGTTGACCCCAGTAAGGATCGTCAATTCCTGCAAAAACCAATTTTTCCGTGCCACGTTCGATCGCATAAACCTGGTTATCTAAATTAGTTATGTTACTCTTTGCTAGAGCTTTTTTTAATTTATCGGTTGTTTTTCCCCAATGATCGTGATTACCCAATACCGAGAAAGTACCGTCATCAGAGACTAGTTTACTCAGGGTATTTTCGATTTTTTTGGCATTCAATCTTCTATATTTAGTAATAATATCGCCAGTGATTGCGATCGCATTAGGATTTTGCTTATTAATTAATTTAACGATTTTATTTAACCTTTTTTCAGGCATGAACTGACTGGTATGAAGGTCGCTTATCTGGACGATTTTATATTCGTTAAATGCTGGACTTAAGTTGGGGATTGTTAGTTGTACTGGTACAATTTCAATCCAGTTTGGTTCGATTTTTGCACTGTAAATATAACAACAAAGTAATAGTGTTAAGATGGTTACCGTGAAATTACCTAGCCATCCGATCGAAATTTTGGATTTAAATAAAGAAGGATAATATCTAGCGATCATAAGTAAATTATTTTAAAAAAATCTATTGACTTTTCTATAGTAATCTTTATTAAAATAAACGACATTGCTGAAGAAAATAGATTTTAGCTAAATATTAATTAAAGAAAGCTAATAGCTAATAGCTAAAAATTATGAAATACTTCGAGCGACACGCAATTATTACAGGTGGCTCTAGTGGTATCGGTAAAGCGATCGCCAAATTATTAGTAAAACGGGGGGCAAATGTAACTTTGATTGCCCGCGATCGCCAGAAACTAGAAATAGCTCGTCGGGAACTTCAACCAACAGCAATTAATTCCCAACAAAAGATTTTAATCTTGAGTGCCGATGTCGCCCAACAACAGCAAATAGACAGGGCAATTCAAAAGGCGATCGCCGAGCTTGGTACGCCGAAGTTACTGGTTACTTCGGCAGGAATTGCTCATCCTGGTTATTTTGGTCAAATTCCTCTAGAAGTTTTTGAACGCACTATGGCGGTGAACTATTTTGGTTCGTTATACGCCATCAGATCCGTCTTACCCGCGATGGAACTAGCGGGAGAGGGAAACATAGTTACGATCTGTTCTGGTGCGGGTTTAATTGGTATCTATGGCTATACGACCTATTGTCCCAGCAAATTCGCGCTGAGGGGGTTAGCAGAGTCCTTAAGAGGCGAACTAAAACCAAAAGGGATTAGAGTCACAATTGTCTATCCACCAGATACCGATACTCCCCAACTAGCAGCAGAAAACAAAATTAAACCAGCCGAAACCAAAAAAATTACTGCCACCGCCAAAACTTGGACGGCAGAGGCAGTGGCAGAGGAAACTATTAAGGGAGTCGAACGGGGGCGTTTTGCGATCGCCCTGGGAACGGAACTTGGGGTTTTAAATCGGCTACATAGTCTAATTTCCCCAATCTTAAACTGTTATTTTGACCGAATAGTTAGACAAATTAATAATCAATAGTTAAAAGAAAAATATAAAAGCTTAAAGCTTAGAGCCTTTAGCTTATGGCTGAGAACCAGTAAATCAAAATCGAGCCAATCTATATATATTAAATGCCTCACAAGGTAAAATTATTTCTAAAATCTTGCCTAGTCATCGGTTGATTGATTATCAATCCTTCTTCTCCTAAATTTTTTAAGGGTTTGCCTTCAATATCAATCCAAACACGTTGCGAAGTCATACGCTCAGGATCGTCACTATTGCTAGAACTAGTAGCAGTATAAATAACTTGAGCCAGTCTACTACTCATCGAAGCACTACCACCGCCAGAAACAAATTCTTTAGATAAATTAAGATGAATTCCTGCTTTATCTATCTTCAAACCGAGTAACTTCGTTCCTGGGGGAATGGCTGTGGTGTAAGACGAATTTTGAGGAGAATTGGCAAAAAGAGTTTCCAATGCTGTCTCTAAAACCCGCTCGGATTTAACTGACTTTTGAAAAGTCATGGTGTTGGCAGCTAATTCAATATTGTCATTTTGGGGGTTTAACCAATAAACCTCAACTACTTTTTCTTGAGTAATTGGTTTGGGTACAGTCGGAACCTCTTCTTTGATAATAGGAGAAGGATTTGGTTGAGCAACATCAGCCCGATCTTCTAATGCTAATTTTGCCCACCAAGCAGCACCGCCTCCAGCAGCCAAGATGAGTCCTGTAATTGCTGCTAACACAGGAAGAGAAAAACGATTTTTGTTATTATCCCGCATGGATTTTGCTCCTGCTAAAGAGAAATTGGTCGAGAGATTGAAGCAAGTATTTTGATTAAGGAACTACTTTTATCTCTTTTGAAGACAATTTGGTGGTTTTTGTTTCCACTCTGAGGAAACTTGCCAAGTCTAACTTATCTTCATCAATTTCTAATTGTAAGATACGGGCTAAAATTCCGTCGCTTTCTAATGATTCAAAGCTAAGGCGATCGCTAATACCCTCGGCAAAGCCATTTAAGAGCCGAGAGGACATAGGACGACCGTTGACAGTACCTTCTGGGTTTACCAAGCGAATTGTCTTGCCATTTAAAACCTCGATCCCTAATTCTAGAACCATCGCTAGATTTCTAGAGCTAGTATCAGCAGCAGAAGCTGTGGAAGGATTGGATTCAAAATTAGTCTGAGGTCTACTGAGCTTAAATTTTAATCCCAGACGATTTTCAGGTCGTAGTTCTAGCTGAAGATCTTGTATTTCATAGGCAATATTAGTCGAACCTGCTTTACGAATAATGAAGCGATTGAGAGCTGTTTGGATCTCGGCCAAAATTTCGGGAGACTGCAAAGCTTGATTGAGATCGGTTTCGGTTAAAACTAATCTGACTGCTCCCTGAAAAGGTCGATCTAGGGATTCTCTTAATTCATCAATACTGTCAATACTTAATCGAGCCAGATCGAGATCGACCCGATCCGTTTCCAACTCAAAGGCTTCTATTCTCAGATCGGGTTTGATTCTTAAGCCTCTGGTGGCAATTCTGACTTTTTGTAGTTTTCCCGCAGCAATCTGATAGCTGGGGCTGTTGTCCAGTCTAATTGCTTGCTCTTCTATATCAATTATCTCAGAGCTAATTCGATTAGCTGTAACCGAATCGAGAATTACGCCTCCACTAGATGCTAGAGACAACAAACTCGATAATACAATTGTCAGAACTTCCATCAGTTATTAATTATTAGCTAGGATCGATTCTCATTAAAACTTGTCCAAACTCGACTGGCTCGCCGTTTTGCACTAGGATTTCCATAATTTGCCCGGCTATTTCCCCTTCTATTTCATTCATCAGCTTCATTGCTTCAATAATACAGACCGTATCACCTTTGTTGATGCGATCGCCTACTGCTACAAAAGGGTCTTCATCTGGGGCAGGAGCAGCATAAAATGTTCCTACCATCGGCGAAGTTATATCTACCCATTTTTTATCGTCTACCGTAGGGGCTGATGTTGTTTCGCTGGACACTGGTGCTACCGTGGGCGGAGTTGGTGTTGCTGAGGCTGGAGAAGTTTTGGTTTCTACCACTGTTGGAGTAACAGCAGTAGAAACTTGAGGAACAGCAACTATTCCTGTCTTCTTGCGTACAGTCAACTCAAAATCATCATTTTTGAGAATCAACTCCGTAATATCGGTGTTAGAGATTGTTCCCAGTAAATCTTGGAGTTCTTGGAAATTTATAGACACAAACTATACAACCGTAATTCTAGTAATTTTGGAAACTATCGCTTAATTGGTGAAGAAAACGATCGCGCTATTAGTTTTCTCGACCTAAATAAGAACCATCGCGAGTATCAATTTTGATTTTTTCACCAATCGAAATAAACAACGGTACCATCACCTGCGCCCCAGTTTCTACGGTGGCGGGTTTAGTTCCTCCCGTAGCAGTATCACCTTTTACTCCAGGGTCGGTATCGGTAACTTCTAAAACTACCGAAGTCGGTAATTCTATCTCTAGTACCTTATCATCCCAAAAAATAACGTTGACCTCCATTTCTTCTTTGAGAAAATTAGTGCGATCGCCCAAGCTTTCCCCACTCATGCGTGTTTCTTCGTAGGTTTCCATATCCATAAAGACAAACTCATCCCCATCTTTATAGGTATGCTGCATGGTCCGTTTTTCTAAATTGGCTTGAGGTACAGTTTCCCCAGCACGGAAGGTTCGCTCGACTGTATTGCCCGTTTGTACGTTCTTGAGCTTGGTTCTGACAAAAGCCGAACCTTTACCTGGTTTGACGTGGAGGAACTCTACCACTCGCCAGACAGAGCCATCTAGCTCGACAGTAACTCCTGTGCGAAAGTCATTACTAGAAATCATAAAGCCAAAAATAATTGCTTGGAGATCGACATTTAATTGTACCTGATGAGGGAGGCAGGAAAAAGCAGCAAGTTGGCAACTCAAGCAGCAAACAAGTAAAGAAATGTTGACAAGAGAGATCGATGAAGTAGAACATACACCTTAGTAGGTTTGGTTCTTTCTATGTCCGCGCTGCGTTCAAGATAAAATTTATGAACAGACAAAAAAATATAATTTTTAAATGGTGTAAACTCTGGTTGACTAACCGAGTTTTGGTAAGAGCGATCGCTCTGACGATTTTTGGGGCTAGCTTACTTGGCTTTCCCCCTCCAGCCTCGGCAATTTTAGCTCAGGGAGATGCTGTTACCGATCCTAAAGCTATTCTTAGATACGCTTTGCCTATAGATAACGACTCCGTTAGAAAACTTCAAGCAAGTTTAGAAGATATTTCCAATCAACTGCGTGGTAAACGCTGGAGAAACATTGTCAGGGACCTTAAGAATGCCAATTCTGTGCTTGGTTATCGTCGTGACAAGCTTTTAGCTAGCGTTCCAGACGACCGTAAATCTCAAGCAGAAGATTTAATCGAGGGGTTGAGTCAGGGAACTGAAGAATTAAAAGAAATAGTTGCAACTAAAGATAAAGAAGCTACCTATATTAAAAGAAGAGAATTACTCGACTTGGTTGGTGAATTGGAACGATTAATGGTGGTTGGATATCCTTTTGAAGTACCAGAAGAATATAGCAACTTACCACAACTCCTCGGTAGAGCGACTGTCGCAATGGAAACCAACAAAGGCGATTTGAAAATTGTCGTCGATGGTTACAGCGCGCCTGTAAATGGTGGGAACTTTGTCGATTTGGTACAACGAGGATTTTACGATGGTTTAGAATTCAATCGTGCTGAAGACTTTTACATTTTGCAAGCAGGAGATCCTCCAGGCCCTGCCGATGGTTTTGTTGACCCCGAAACTAACGAGTATCGTGCTATCCCTCTAGAAGTGTTGGTCAAGGGAGACGATTTACCCGTTTATGGTGAAACCCTGGAAGAATTGGGACGCTATCTAGATGAACCAGTAATTCCCTTTAATGCTTATGGTGCAGTAGCTCTGGCTCGTCCTGCTAACGATCCTAACGGTGGTTCTTCACAATTTTTCTTCTTTAAATTTGACACCGAAATTACTCCTCCTGGCTATAACTTGATGGATGGACGTTATTCTGTATTTGGTTATCTGGTAGAGGGACAAGAGATTTTAGAAGAATTGACTGCTGGAGATCAAATTATTTCCGCTAAGGTGATTGAGGGGATGGAAAATCTAAAAGAACCAGAACTGACTAGCTAATTTAGCAAAATTAGGGTGGGCATTGCCCACCTAGCTATGATGAACTGAGATAAGAACATGAGTAATGAATTTCTCCTCGTCAAAGATCTGGGAGAACATGGTTTATTAAAAAGATTACAGCGTTACTGTCCAGAGGACGTAATTGGGGATGATGGGGCGATTCTAGCGACAGCACCCCAGAAATCTTTGGTAGTGACGACAGATGTTCTCGTCGATGGGGTTCATTTTAGCGATCGCACTACTTCGGCATACGATGTAGGTTGGCGAGCTAGTGCTGCTAATTTATCGGACTTGGCAGCTATGGGAGCGACTCCCCTGGGAATTACCGTTGGCTTGTCTTTACCAGGAGAAAAGCAGGTTAGTTGGGTCGAGGAACTATATCGGGGAATGGTTGCTTGTTTGCAGCTTTACGATACTCCTTTGGTCGGGGGCGATATCTGCCGTTCTACGGTGTCTAGCGTGGCGATTACTGCCTTTGGTGAAGTTAATCCTCAAAGAGCAATTCGTCGCTCTGTGGCTCGACCAGGAGATGCGATCGTCGTTACTGGTTTACACGGTTTGTCTCGCGGAGGATTAGAACTATTGCTCGATCCCAGCCTGGGAAGCGAGCTAGAATCTCCAGAACAAGAGAGATTGATTTTGGCTCATCAAAGACCCCGACCGAGATTAGACGTACTCAAATATTTGGCTAGGATTCCCCAAGAAATCGCGATCGCAGGTATGGATAGTAGCGATGGTCTGGCAGATGCGATCGTCCAAATTTGTAATTGTAGCGGTGTGGGTGCAGTAATTGAGGCAAAAAATTTAAGTATTTTTTCAGGATTAGTTAAACTAGCAGGATTAGAAACAGCTATGGAGTGGTTGCTTTATGGGGGAGAAGATTTTGAACTGGTCTTGTGTCTGCCTCAAGATTTTGCCTCGATGCTGGTTCAAGAAATAGGTAAAGATGCAGCAATTATTGGCAAAATTACGAAAAATTTAGCAATTAATCTAGTAGAAAGTAATCCCTCGGAAACTAAAAAAACCTTAAATATAAGTAAAGGATTTATGCATTTTTGACGATCGTGAGTAATCCTAAAATGCGAAACATAATCAATTGTTTTTAGAACCCAATCCGAGAGATAAAAAAAAATCTGTATTTTAATAAAAGTCGTCCTCTTGGTATAAATTTAAAAAAAATGGGAATGCTAATTCTGAAGAGAGAGAAAGTTATAGGCTGTTTAATCGCAATCTGTATGACCTCTCTGTAGGTAATAAGCCCTTGAAATTGTGAGAAATCAACCCCATAGCCGTTTATTCCAATCATTACCCCCCGCAATTTCCCATCTGACTATGGAACAGCGAGATGCACCTAACACCATGTACAACGCATTTGGGAACGATCGCATTGGAAGTAGCATTCTACAAGTTATCCTAGAAAGCCAGGATAATTCTCATCTCTTGTCGGATTTAGCCAACAAGATTGGTGAGTTGTTGGCGGTAGATATCTGTATTGTTGTCTCCGCCCAAGCTAATGGTAGCAATTTGAATCAGATTAGCTATTGGCAACAAGAACCAGCTTTTTTGACAGCTAAAGATCGGATTAGCCAAGAATTATCTCATTTACTGCTAAACCAAAACGATACTGACGATTTCCGCTTAATTGACAGGGCAAAGTCTCATCTTTTTAGTCCCATTGAAAATCTGTTTCAAGCAACATTACCTAGTAAGACCTGGTTAGGAGTAACAACTCAATTTCAGCATCAAACCAACGGTTTAATTTTATTGCTTAAGTCTAATTCTGCTCAATGGACTAACTCCGAACAAGAATTATTAATCAAAATTTCAGATTCAATGGCGATCGCAATCTCCCAAACTCAACTCCAAAAACAAACCCAGACCAAAGCTAGGTATCAATCTTTGCTTAAAAATCTGAGTCGAGAAATTAGTCAGAGTTCTCACCCCAATTTGCTGTTTAACAACTGTCTATCCCAAATCTGCACTACCCTACAGCTAGATAAGGGCATGATTTTGATGCTGAAATATCAAAACCCCCTTCAGGCTCAAAGCCGACGCAAAAAGTCAGTTAAAGGGACAGTGGAAATTGCCTCTCAATGGACGGCTGCGGTCGAAAAATCCAATTCTCAAGATAAACTATTTTTTAGTTTGGATAATTGCGCGCTGTGTCAGCAGGCTTGGAAAAATGCACCCAAATGTTGGTATTTTAGCTCCGACACACCTTTTCCCGATTTAGCTCCTAAAGATACTTCTAGCTCGATTCAACCCAGTGGTTCGGCTTTATCCCTCGTACCTCTGATGGGTAAAAAAAATAGCGCGAAATCGCCAGCGGTAGTACTAGGATTTTTAGTTTTGCAACATAATTCTCCCCACTATTGGTCGGAAGACGAACGAGATTTAATAGATTGGGTTGGCGTTCAGATTAGCACCGCCATTATTCACCATCAAACCTTAAGTCAGGTACAGTCAATCGTGGACGAACGCACGGCTCAACTCAAGTGGAGTCTGGATGTACAGGCAAAACTGTCGGAAAAGATGCGCCAGCATATCGACCAACTACAAAAGCTCAATCAGTTAAAAGATGACTTTATGAACAGTATGAGTCACGAACTAAAAACTCCTCTAACGAGCATGAAAATGGCGATTAAGATGTTGCGTCAGGCGCGAATTTCTCCTGAAATGCGAGAGAAATATCTCAATATTCTCGAACAAGAATGGAATCGGGAATATAGCCTCATCAAAGACCTATTAACTCTGCAACAGGTGGAGTCGGGGGAACTCACCTACAGTCCTCAAGAACTCAATTTAAAACAAACTATCAACGATTTAGCTCAATCTTTTATCGCTAAGTGGCAACCAGAAAAAGGAATCGATCTCAAAACTAAAATCTCCGATTCTGGTTTAAAAATCAACACCGATCCAGAAAGCCTGACTCATATCCTCAATGAATTGTTGTCCAATGCTGGAAAATACTCCGATGCTCATACTACTATTGAACTGACTGTAGACAGCCAAACAACCTTAAAAGGTAAGAATATTATTATTGCGATCGCCAACTATGGTGCTGGTATTACTCCAGAAGAACTTCCTCATATCTTTGAGAAGTTTAGAAGAGGTCGGGGCGTAACCGATCGTGCTGTTCCAGGAACGGGTCTGGGTCTGGCTTTGGTACAGTATTTAGTAGAACATTTAAATGGTACGATTAGTGTCACCAGCGAGCCATCAGCTAACGATCCTGGCGTCTTTCTGACTACTTTTGTACTTAAGTTACCTCAATTTCAACCAGCTATTAGTTAGTCTATTAAGAGATTATTTAATAATAGTTAATGGCTACGGTCGATCGCTTTTAATTAATCTCAGCTTAAATTCGGTCGATTTTTTGATATTTTTATGAAATGGCATCAAACCCAAAAGCTCGTAAATCCAAAGTCATCTCGATTGTCTCAAGGGGAATATGCTTATTCGCCATTTTTCCGCCAGTTCAAAATCTTTGGCATTGCCTTTAAGCTTCTCTTTTCGCTTTGGTGGGATAAAATTATTGGCAATTACTCCTCCAGACGCAGACATCGTAGAGCTAAATGGTTGGTTAGAAATATTCTCGCTCTCGGCCCGACTTTTATTAAAATCGGACAGGCTCTATCTACCCGTGCGGATTTGATCCCGATTGAGTATATTCAGGAATTGAGTCAACTACAAGACCGCGTACCGCCTTTTAGTTCCGAATTGGCGATCGCAGCGATCGAGCAAGAATTAGGTAAGTCAATTTCGCTGCTGTTTGCCGAGTTTAATCCCACTCCCATTGCAGCAGCTAGTTTAGGACAGGTACACAAAGCCAGGCTGTATACGGGAGAAGATGTCGTGGTTAAAGTGCAGCGTCCTGGTTTGGCAAAGTTATTTAATCTCGATTTTGAAATTTTGCACCGTTTGGTACGTTGGCTCAATCGTTTTCTGAAAGATATTAGAAAGTTTAATTTAGAAGCAATCTATCGAGAATTTTTTGAGCTTTTATATTTAGAAATTGACTACGTTCATGAAGGCAAAAACGCCGATCGCTTTCGAGATAATTTTCAAAGTTATCAACGAGTAGCCGTACCAAAAGTTTATTGGCAATATACTACCTCCAAGATTTTAACTTTAGAATATTTACCAGGGATAAAAATTGACGATCGCCTGGCTTTGGAAGCGAATAGAATTGATACTCAAGAAGTAATTCAACTCGGCATTACCTGTTATTTAAAACAACTTTTAGAAGACGGTTTTTTTCAATCCGATCCCCATCCAGGAAATATGGCAGTTAGCCAACGGGGAGAAATTATTTTTTATGATTTTGGTACGATGGCAGAGGTCAAAACTCTTGCCAAAGATCAAATGGTCAAAACTTTTTTTGCCGTCTTGAAAAAAGATACCGATGAGGTAGTAGAAACTCTAATTTATATGGGTTTGATCGAACCAGTTGCCGATATGACTCCCGTCAAGCGCACGATCGCGTTTATGTTAGAGGAGTTCCGTGACAAGCCAGTCGATGTTAGAGCCTTTGAACAAATAACCGATGAAGTCTATTCGATTTTCGAGCAGCAACCATTTCGTCTGCCACCTCAAATGACCTTTATTGTTAAATCTTTGACTACTTTAGATGGTATTGCTCGCGCCCTCGATCCTCAATACAATTTATTAGCAGCAGCCCAACCTTTTTTAAAGCAAATTGCTTTTTCTCAACAACAGGGCAGTATGTTGAGTATACTAGCTAGGCAAACTAAAGACTTTATTCAATACAAGCTTAAGCAACCAAATCGTACCCAACTATCGATAATGCGCTTAGAATCTCGTTTGGATTTGGGAGAATTACAGGTTAAGGTTAGAGCTACTGAAAGCGAACGTTCTCTCAAACAAATACAGTTGGGAATTAAAAGTTTAATCTATACTTGTTTATCGGGTTTTAGCTTATTATCGGGTTCGGTTTTATTAGTCGGTCAACTAAAAGGTGTGGCGATCGCTTTATTTTGTTTTGCAACCTTTTGGTTTATTTTATTAATGCGCTCTTTAACCAGCATGGCAATGGCTGAAAAGATGTATAAAATGGCCCAGAAGTAGGGATTAGTAACTGGTAAATAGCAACTAATAACTAAGAATTAATATATTTATTCGGTTTCTCAGACCTGGATGCGGAGACAGAAGAGATCCTTGACCAGAATCTGCGACGGCGAGGGTGTTCTTGTCTGATTGTGGCCCACCGCTTGAGTACGATTCGCGATTGCGATGAGATTATTGTGCTGGAGCGGGGTAAGGTGGTGCAGCGGGGAACCCATGAGGAATTGCGGCAGTTGGATGGAGTTTATCTGAAACTTCTCGCAGATGACTTCTGTTAGCTTGAGTATTCGACTGCTCCTAGAAGGAAAGGAGCCTGTGCAAATTAATCTACAATCCCTTTTCTAGAGTCAGGTTGGCTCAATCGAACTGTGCATTATTTCCCCTGAAATTATTTTAAGGTTGATTGACCCTTAAGTTGTGAGCTTAAGTTGTGAGCTTAAGTTGTGATCTTGAGTGGTACAAATTGGGCAACTGCTTAAAACTAGAGATATGCCATGAAAAACCACAACGGTACAAATGAAATTAAGGAGATAAAATCATGGAAGAATTTAATACACCTGTTGGATTGCTTTCATCAAGAGGCGAAAATTGGAATATTAACGTTGACACAAGCGGTAACTTGACATTTAATGCTGATAGTCTTACTGATGGTACCACTAGAATGGTAATCAATGACGAGACAGGTAACGTCGGCATCGGGAGAGCGAATCCACAAGCGAAGCTAGATGTTAATGGTACATTTCGTGTCAATGAAGGAACAATTTTCTCCAGAATTCAAGCTGGTACTGCTACTGTAGGTAATAGTACTTCAAATCGGAAGAACATAGTTGTAAACTTCCCCATACCTTTTTCAAATCCTCCCAAGGTAATTGCTACTGCTCGGGGAGGAGATTTCCAAGATACATTTGCTGTCACAACGACAGCTATTTCAACTACGCAGTTTAGGATAAATGTACTTCGTTTAGACGGAGCAGGGGGCTGGGGTCAAAACCTTCAACTAGACTGGATGGCTTGGCAGTGAAGAATGGAAGAAGCTAACCTCTAGATTTTTGACATACTCTATGACTGTAATGCAAGAGTATGTCAATTAAAAAGTAGGGATTGGGGAGATCTAGCTGGTTATCAATTCGCGCTGCGATCGCCCGACGGTATTGAACTCAAAAACATCAAATAAGGAGAAAAACCAATGCTGAACCAAATTAAAGCTTTACTTCAAGATCGACAACTACGCCAGAAAATTAAACAAGCAAAGACCCTTGATGAAGCGATCGAGCTGATTATGACCGCAGATGCTGAAAAAGGTGACAACTTCACGACAGAAGATGTAAATCAAATACTAACCAAATTAGCACCAGGCAGTGGCAACGAATGGCAAAAATTGAGCGAGTCAGATTTACTGGCTGTAGCGGGTGGAGTGAGTCCTAAGACCGATAGCCGTTCTTGTGTGGGCTTGGATTGTTGTTACTAATCGCTTTTCCATATTCTAACCTAAAAGCGTAAAATTGTTTGCCCAAAACCGATGTCTGAGACGGACTTCTACAAAGTTATCTGGTTTTGGGCCATTTCGATACCGCCTCATATCAAATCCGGCTAAACAACCACAGAAACTGTAGGGGGGCAAGGCCTTGCGCCCCTACCCAGCCAATAATTTTACTGTGGGCAATCAATCGGATTTGATATCACCAGGGGATCTTGAACAGTTTGCCTCAAAAAATCCAAAAAATCATTGAACCACTTAACTCATTTCTGGGTTGAGTAATTTCTAAGTAGCTCCACTTAATTCAACATAAAACATCTTGTAGGTTGGGGAGCCACTGCGTTGCGGAGGTTTCCTCCGTTGTAGCAAGTGGCGTTTGAGGCACGTACGCGCAAGCGTTCTCGAAGAGTAACCCAACAAAAGCATATGATTGTTGGGTTTCACGCGCTTGTTCAACCCAACCCAATACTGTTCGGTTAACAAAGTTATGTGTTGAGACAAGCAGGACAAAGGCTTTAGCCGCATGTAGCAGGGGGAGCAAGGGGAGCAAGGGGAGCAAGGGGAGCAGGGGGAGAGGAAAATAAGACTTATCCGAACAGTATTGGGGGACGGGGCATATAAACTCTTCGGGAAACCTGAAGAGACAGCCCCTCCGATTCGCGCGAAGCGAAGCGATATGCGAAGCGGCTTGCACTTGTCGCATTGAGTGTATCCGTGATAGAGTCCTTTAGGGCGTTCGCCCTTACAGTCATTAGTTATGTTCGCCAATCTCAAACAAGATCGATCGTCAACCAAAAATACTGGCAGTATTGGACTTGGCAATGCTGACTCTAGGGATTAAAAGCTAATTTTAAGATTCTATAAGTAAATTTTTGAGTCGATAATAGTACAAATTTCTCACAAGAGATTATCGTAAAAGAATATCATACTACAGTAATGTTTTTGCAGTCACGATGGGTTCTCTTGTTAGTTATTTTTGCCAATCCCTAGTAGCTTTGGGTTTAATTTCGATCGCGACAACTCCAGCACTTGCCGAACTATCTCTGGAAGAAATCAACTCTATTTCCAGACAAACTACGGTTTTGGTAGCTCCTGGATTGACACCAGAATTAGTTAAAGAGCTAGAAGAAAATCGCAATAATCCTCTAGCTAGCGATCGCGATCCTGACGGCGTTTGGAATCCTGGATCGGGAGTAATTATTGGTAGAAAACAAGACAATTACTATGTTCTGACCGTCACTCACAACTTCAAACAAAGACATTTAAAACTCAATATTCCCTACGGAATTCGTACTAGTGACGGTAGGGTTCATGCAATTTCCCAAGTAGATGATGGTAGAGATTGTCCTTTGCGATCGGAGATTCAAGCAGAAAATTTAGTTAGATTTGGCTGCTATTCAATCACAATTCCTGGAAGAGTGGCGGGTACGGATCTGGCTGTAGTCAGCTTTCAAAGCGATCTAGAATATCCGATCGCTTCTTTGGGAGATGTTGGTAAGCTTGAATTGGGGGATACAGTTTATGTTTCTGGTTGGCCCGATCCAGAGAAGGAAAGAGATGCTGTCACTGGCAGATGTCGCGGAAAAGTAGCTCGTAGAAAACGTCGTCTAGCCTGGGGTCCAATTACGAGAACAATTGAACCCGAAATAGGCGAAAATGGATACAGTCTCTTTTATGTAGATTCAACCCGTCCTGGCATGAGTGGTGGCCCCGTCTTCGATCGCGATGGATTTGTGGTTGGAGTTCACGGTCGAGGTTCGGCTGACAAAGGTAAGCTCGTCCAGCAATATTGCTCGATAGAAGAACAAAAAACTCCTCAGTTTGAGTCAGAAGATGACATCAATAGAGTAGTTGCAGCAGCGGTAAACTACGAACCGCCTCTACTACATTCTCAGTTTAGTAGCGGTCAGAATGCCGACAATTTCCAGTCTTTGTGGGATGAAGTCAAGATCAAAGTATTGTTTAATTTGCAACCCCCAGGACAAACTTTTATTAATGCAGCTAAAACTCCCCTGTTTGAAACTGATTCTAGTAGCGGTATTTTAGATGTACCTTTGGGTAACGATCTGGTCGGTTCCTTAGATTTAGGCAATAAAGAAGATGTGGTCGAGGATGTCTATCAAAGTTTTTCTCTCAAAAATATGCTACGAGATGAACCTTCTCCTGGATGCAACTTC
This sequence comes from Pleurocapsa sp. MO_226.B13, assembly GCA_030064795.1. Next base: position 28,024 of record JASJEI010000050.1, read on the forward strand.
CTCCTACTGGGAGAGCCTTGTGAATAGTGTTAAATCAAACCTCTAGTTAACTTACTCTCCTTGTCAACCAGTCGCTCGCCCGTATTAGCGCGTCTAGTTTAATTTGTTGGGTAGTAAAAATTGAATAATGTAGTGTGGGCACTGCCACGCTACTAGTGGAGCGAGGCTTAAATACAGTCACCATTAAAATGGGCTCAATTTATTTATAAATCATATAAATCAACTTTGTTAATGGTATCGATATTTACGCCCGTGACTACTAGGTTAACTAATTTCGTTAGAGACTGTTTGTTAAACAAAAATTAAATGCCCGTGTAGGTTAGGTTAGGCGAGTATTTTTTTAGAATCAGTCTTTTAATTCGCGATTCGCCGTAACCCAACAAAATTAAACGTTACACTTCTCTTAAGATTTACTTTATAAACAGCCTCTTAGAATTTTTATTTTATATTTATGAAAATATAAACAATAATCTCAAGTATTTTTTTGCTAATTTTTGTAAAAAAAGCAGAAGAGTTCTATATAACTTACGACAACTAAAGTACAGTAAAAATAATAATTTTACTAGTATTTATAGTTTAACTTTTAAGAGTTAAATAGCTAGTAATTTATGTTGTATTTGGTTGAGGAGTTATAAATGAGAGGAAAATTGTTAATAGCAGCTTTTTTATATTTTCTGGGTACTTCAGCGGTAAAAGCAAACCCTAAAGAAGCTAAATTAAATTTATTGAATACTAAAGATAATTTTAACTTCGATCTGACTAATTATTCTGTTAATAAATTTAAAAAACCCGAAGTCGAGCCAAGTTTATTGCTAGCTAAAAATGCCAGACTAATGGCTCAAATAGCAAAACAAAAACCAACTATATTCCCAAATAAATGGCAACCACAAAGAGCGATCGCATCTCATCCAAACCAATCAAAATTAAAGAGAAAAGAATTACCTAAAATTGCACCTTCAGCAGCAGCGAAAAATAATTCTCTTGAGGTTCAAACTACTGCTGCTTCTTTAACCGAGAAACCAGTTCAGCCCGAAAAATCTTACCTTACTCAAAATTACCTAGCTCAAGATTCTTTGGGACAAATAAATAACGTCTTTCAACTAAAAGATGTCAGTCCCAATGATTGGGCATATGAAGCCTTGCGATCGCTCGCACAGCGTTATAACTGTATCGATGGCTTTGCCGATGGTACTTTTCGCGGTCAACAAACCCTGACCCGCTATCAATTTGCAGCAGGATTGAACTCTTGTTTGCAGCAAATAGAAAGTTTGATTGTCTCTTCAGAAACTGTTACCGCCGAAGATTTACAAACAGTCGAGAGATTGAGACGAGATTTTGAGGTGGAGTTAGCGTCGATTGCAGGCAGAGTAGACAATCTCGAAGCCCGCATTGCCACTTTAGAAGACAATCAATTTTCAACCACAGCCATTCTCAATGGTGAGGTAGTCTTCGCCCTTGCGGATGCTTGGGGTGGCAACCCCCCTGGAGGATGCGATAATTTAACTCTCAATTTGCAAAACGATCTTACTGCCAATGCGGTTAATTGCGGTTTACAAGGAAATGTTGACAATCCAGGCTCGACAGCAGATGAACCCGATAGCGAAACAGTTTTTGCCTATTTTGCACGCTTAGGACTACAAGCTTCTTTTTCGGGTCAAGATCGGCTGCGAATATTTCTCACTACTGGTAACTTTAACGATGGCGGGTTTACTAGTCCCGAAGCATTTAATACCTACAGTCCTCGCTTTAGTTACCAAGCAGGATTAGACAATCAAGTTGTCTTGGATATCCTTGAATATCGCTTTCCCGCCTTCAACGACCGCGTCGCCTTTTACGCTTCTGGGTTTGGTTTTTCTTTAAGTAATGTCTTAACCGCCAATTCTCCTTTCTTTGATATCGGAAGGGGTTCGGTTTCTCGTTTCGGTCAGCTAAATCCGATCTTTCGCATTGGTGGCCCGATGGATGCGGGAGTGGGTTTTGATTGGTTGATTGCCGAACCGATCCGCTTGCAAGTGGCATATGGTACTAGGGATAGTGCCGAGGCGGACGGAGGATTTTTTGGCGCAGACCACAGCGCGTTGGGAGCGCAATTCTTAGTTCAGCCGACAGATAATATTGTCACTGGAATCACCTATGTCAATGCTTATTCTAGCGATGGTAGCTTAGGAACGTTTACGGGTTCGGTTAATGCGGAAACTAATGGCTTATGGTCTGGGGGTAGGCTACCAAATCCTGGAACTGATGATTTACCAGGGGGAGCTTTTCCTGGAGTAGGAACGGATTTGGGAGATTTTCCCGCTCAAATTAATGCTGTGGGAGGAACTTTTCAATGGAATTTCACTGAAAACCTTAACTTTGGTGCTTCGGCAGCTTATACCTTTACTAATTATTTAAACGAAATTCCCGAGTTTGGTTTTCAAGAAAATTTCCCAGGACTTGTAGGTAAAAAACCTTATGGCAACACTCTAACCTACCAATTTTCCCTGGGTTTTAGCGACCCTTTTGGTCGGGAAGGAGATCTCTTCGGATTTATCTTTGGCATGCCACCCAAATTAGTTGATGCAGGGCCTGTAACTCCAGGTCAAACCGTACCTTTTTCCGAACAGGTAATCAACAATGAAGATGCGGTGCCAATTACCGATAACGACCCCAGACAATTTTTGACCATAAATGAAGATTTGGGCGACCCCGATAATGATTTTCTAATTCAAGAAGGAACGGGAGATCAATTTGGCCGAGAAGACGAGGCTACTTCTTTGCACTTTGAGTTTTTCTATCGTTACAAAGCTAACGAGAATATTTGGATTACCCCTGGTTTCTTCTTTGTCACCAATCCAGGACACATTGAAGAGAACGATACTATTTATGTCGGAACCTTACGGACTACCTTTCGGTTTTAAAACTTAATTTTTTGAGCCAAGTTTTTTTGGCAAAATTAATGTATTAGTTGGAGATTATTTAGCAATAATCTCCGCTCGATTGTTTTTGATTCATATTAATTAATTTAAAAAGTGTTATGGTAAAA
>JASJEI010000267.1 GCA_030064795.1 Pleurocapsa sp. MO_226.B13
CAGTTCTCTCCCAAGACCTCTCTTTGAGTCGATCTATTAATTAAAATAGCGATACATTTGATAAATCCTAATCATCTGCGTAACTGGTTTGCCCACTGCTGCTACTGTCCCATATAAACCTGCAAACCGTTGTATTATCTATCCTGAAGACGATGCGATCGCTAAAATCAACCAGCAAGTTGCTGACGACCCAGAAATTAGTTCAATTCATTTAGTTTCCCATGGCTCGCCAGGATGTCTTTATTTGGGTAATGGGGAACTGAGTCTAAGCGGTCTCTCAGATCATGCTCCAGCACTCAGCAAATGGCAAGAAAGAGAGTCCCTAGATATCTTGATCTACGGTTGTAATGTTGGAGCAGGCGATGTAGGAGAGAAATTCCTTCGTAAATTAAGAGAAATAACTCAGGCAAATATAGCTGTATCGGCAAATAAAACTGGCAACAAAGAGTTAGGAGGGGATTGGAACCTAGAAATTAGACTGGGAAATATTGAACCAACATTGGCATTTAACCATGAAGTAAGAGAAAGCTACGTGGGAGTTTTTGGCGAAGTAGTTTTAGCAGCAGATATCGATCCTGTTTATGGTTCCGATTTTAAAGATCTAACAGTATTTAATGGGGAATTATACTTTAATGCTAGTGGTGACAACAATGGTCAGGAACTATGGAAATACAATCCTACTGATGGGGCTTCCCTTGTTGCAGATATAGAACCCATTTGGGATCTTTATAAAAAAGGATATCAATGAAAATGGCGTATTCAAGCGACTTGACGGACAAAGAGTGGAAAATTATTGAACCTCTGTTACCAAAGAAAAAAAGAACTAAACCGCCGAGATGGAGTAAAAGAGACATTTTGGACGGTGTTTTCTATCAACTAAAGAATGGATGCAATTGGTGTGATTTACCCAGGGATTTACCGCCATACTCAACGGTTTTTTGGCATTACAAGCAATGGCGATCGCAAGGAGTAATTGAAGAAATCATGGTTGTTTTGCACGGCAAAATCCGAGAACAAGCGAAAAAAAAACCAAATGGACAACTTTAATAATGATCGACTCTCAGGCGGTTAAAAATACTTGTAATGCAGGGATTGAGAGTAAAGGGTTCGGTTTTTATAAATCTACTAATGGCATCAAGAGGCATCTGGCAGTAGATACTTTGGGGTTTCCTTTTTTTACCCACTGTACTCGCGCCAATTTATCTGATGATGCGGGATTGATAGAAATGTTGACAAGCAATATTGATTATTTCAAATCTAAACCAGTCAACATTCCTAAAATAACTATTCTTCTCGATAACGGATACCATCCAGATAAATTGACCACAGAACTCATCAAGATTTATCCAGCAATTATGACTAAGATTAAGTTTGAGTTGTCTCCCAAACCATCAAAATCTCAGAAAAAAGAGGAAGGAAAATCAGGATTTGTTCCTGTGAAAGCTCGGTGGGTCATAGAAAGATCGAACTCTTGGATGTTCCCGGTGTAAAAGTCTAGTCAAGAATTTTGAACGCACTTTGAATAATGCTACAGCTAAAATTAATCTTTGTTTTATTAGACTTTTACTCAAACGACTTGCACTCAATTAGATCTCAAATGGGTTCTATAGAAGAGACAGAAGGAATACTACAGTTATTGTCCTTGTCTTCGGGACTAGAAAAACCAGAAATTACTTCATTACTCTACAAAATGGTAAAGGGTCGGAACGTTCCGACCCACTTAAAAAAAGTTGTTGACCAGGTATTTGAGAGTATCAAAAACCTTACCTGGCAAACTTTTGCTCGCGATCGTCTCCGTCTCCTTAATCTACCAGACCCAATCTTAGAAGCCATTAAGCAGGGTCAAATAGAATATACCAAGGGGATTGAAATTGCTAAGGTACAAGCTCAGTCAGTACAAGATGAATTATTAGATGAGGTGATTACTAATAATTTATCTATTAAGCAAATCAAAGATAGAATCGCTCAACACAAAGGCAAAACTTCTACTGACTACTCGGAGCTGTCTACAGAAGAGCTAATTAAAGATGTCCGACAAACTTACCAAAAATTCTCTAGAAGTAAAAAGGTTTGGTCGAATCAAAAGAATAGGAAGAAGATTGAAACTCTGTTGAAGCAGCTAAAGAGTCTGATTGAGGAGTAGTCAGTGAAAACTAAAGTTTAGACTGAATCACAGTTCATTCATTTCCCGTTACTTCTGCTTTTCTACTCAGTTTGCTGAGCTTTTGTTTGGCTCAGATACTCCCGATATCTCGGAGACAAACCGTATCTAATGGTTCCATATCCATGACCTTTATCGGTTATTTCGAGGAAGCCTAATTGACGAAGAGTTTCCAGTCGGTAGTAAGTTACCTCATCTCCTTTGGGTTTGTGCAGGAAATTGGTGACATCTTCCTCAGATATATCCGGCTGTTGAGCAGTTTCTCGCTCGATGAACTCTAGAACATATTTCTGACCTGGATAGAGTTTAAGCAGAGCGAGTTGGACTCGAAATTTCCGTTCTAATTTACTTACTTCCTCTGCTCCTGCGACCTCGTCTGATGTTCCTTCCCCTGGTGGAAGGTTAGGGCAGGTTCGTTCGTAGGGAATATCACTCCCCATGAACTGTTGCCATTCCTGCCTGGTGAGATTGCGTAACACCTTCTGGCAAACCATGTCAGCTAAATCTTGTGTTCCCGCAATCCAAAGGCGAATAGTGTTGTCAAAACTACCCGAAGCCAGGTACTTAGCATCTGGAGTAAAGGCAACAGATGTGACACTTTGATTGTGACCTTCCAGGACAATGGGGTATTCATTGATTGTGCGTGATTTCCAATCAATCTGGTCGAGCTGCCAGAGTCGAATACTACGATCGAAGCTACCGGAAGCCAACACTTTTCCGTCTGGACTAAAGGCAACTGAACTCACCCAATCACTATGCCCTGTCAACGGAACATGAACCAGTTTCTTAGGCTCGGGATTCTCTAGATCGAGTTTTTGCAAATCCCATAATCCCACGGTACAATCATCACTAGCTGAAGCTAGGCACTTCCCATCTGGGCTGAAGGCAATTGACCAAACTCTACCACTGTGATTTTTCAGCTCAATCGGGTCAGCATCGGGCTGCTTTATATTCCAAAGGAGAACCCTGTTATCATCGCTTGCTGATGCCAGAATTTTTCCATCTGGACTAAATTTAACGGATGTCACGCTGTCTGTATGTCCTTGGAAAGTGATTGGTTTAGGATCGGGTCGATCAAGCTCCCATAATCTGACGGTTGCGTCATTCTTCCAACTGCCGGATGCTAACCACCGTCCATCTGGACTAAAGGCAACAGAACTAACGCCGTCTTGATGTCCTTTAAATTGCATTGGTTCATTAGAAGGCTGTTGTAAATCCCATAGACGAACTATCTTGTCGTCACTGCCCGCTGCTAATAACTGAATTCGGCGTCGCTGATGACAAACAACGCGACTCCAAAGACTTTTCCACCGCACTTAAAGGTTTTTGGTTCGGTATTCGGCTGACTGAGATTCCAAACTCGCACTGTCCCATCTTCACTCCCCGAAGCCAAAAGTTGGGGTTTGCTTGGACTGATAGCGATCGCACGCACTGTTTTGTGATGCCCTGGCAGAATCTTGGGGACAGCAACGGGAGGATTCAAGTCCCAAAGTCGCACAGTATTATCCCAACCACATGAAGCCAGGAACTTACTGTCTGGACTGAATGCTACTGATGTAATATTAAACGTATGTCCTCTCAGAATCTTGGGTGCTTCGTCAAGTTGATCGGTCTTCCAAAGCCGAATTGTTTGGTCATCACTTGCAGAGGCTAGCATCTTGCCATCAGGGCTAAAGGCAACGGTTCGTACTGGTGCTGTATGGTCTTTAAGAATCTGAGGTGGTTCTTGCGGTTGATTTATATCCCAGAGTCGAATAGTGTGGTCGTCACTGGCAGAAGCCAGCCATCTTCCACCTGGACTAAAGGCAACAGAACGAATCTTATTCTCATGACCATAGCGGACGATGGGTTCTTTATCTGGTGTTTGAGTTGGTTCTTGTACATCCCAAAGCCAGATATTTGGGTGCTCACAGCCGACTGCCAACTGAGAGCCATAAGGACTAAAGTTGAGAGAGCGGACTATTCCCATCTCTCCTTTTGAACTATGTTTCGCTAAAATAATGGGACTTTGATCGAGCTGATGCCAATTCTCCCATAACTTGACGGTTTGATCTTTACTCCCAGATGCCAGAAGACTGCCATCTGGCTTAAATGCAATAGATGTCACGTCCTTCTCATGTTCTCCGATCACTTTGGAGACGGGATGTTCCTGACGCAAATCCCACAGTCTGACAGTTTTATCGAGGCTACCGGAAACCAACCATTTTCCATCTGGGCTAAAGGCGATCGCGTTGATTCCTTCCTCATGACCAGTGAGTAGCTTGAATTCAGAATAGGATTGTTCTGGATTCCAGAGGTAGATGTTGCCATCCCAGTCACCCGCAGCTAATTTTGTTCCATCTGGGCTAAAAGCAATCGAAGAAAATGCCAACTTATGATGTTTCAATATATTGCTGAAATAAGACGCACTTAGAGCTTGTCGCAGCGCATCATCTACCAGTGCTAAGGCATGAAGCCGATCTCGCATGACAAAGAGATAAGCTTGACGAGCCAGAAGAGCAGCTCGCTCATCGTTCCGCTCTTTCAATCGCTCATCGTTCGACTCTTTCCAAGCATCTTCAATTTCTTCAGCAAAACGAGCATAAGCTCCACCTAAGTTTTTTAAAACTTCTACTGCTACTTGAGCAAAAGGCAAAATTTGTTCTTGTTTTTCTTGGCTATAGGTTGGTAGCAGAGCTAGTAAGGCAGTAAAACTACGAATCGGTCGGTCAATTTCTTCGGCAATGTAGCGAGAAATAGTATCTAATACGTCTTCAGTTTCGTATTGAGCCATCGCTTTGTTAAGTAAGCGTCTCACTCCATCTCGAAATTGATATATTCTTGATTCTCCTCCAACTTTTGATTCCAGGATTCCACCCATATAAACTTCTGCTACATGAACGGGTGTAGCTTCTGGTAGTAAAGTTTTGCGAATCAGATCCACTACCCGCATATCGACAGGTGCAGCAGCCATCATCCCTGCTAAACGTTGCGCTGTTATGGATGCTGTAGCCAAAAAACGCTTGAGGATTATTTCTGCTTCTCGTTCTTTTTGCGAGTTAATATCTTCTGCTGTCTGTGATGAAGTTTCTGTTTTAACTTCTGGTTTAGTTGTCTCTTGTTTTGCCTGCTTGGCAACAAAATCTAGATCGAATAAATAAGTAGAAATTCTCGCTTTTCCCGAACCAGCAACAACCCGCGACCACTGCTTTAAAATTTCTGGTTCTAAATTTACCACTGGTAATACTAATGCTCGCTGCCAATTAATCGGAATCCAAGCTGGCAGGTTTTGTAAAATTAATTTGGGATTGGCAACACCAGGAGTTAAGGCACTAGAGAAGAGTTTACGACCTACTCCTAATTGGGTACTGTCCCACATGCGTTCGGGAAAAAGTTGCACAATTGCTGTGGGTTGTTTTTGTGACCATTTCTGTAACCAATGGTGAATTTTTCCTTGTTGCCAGATAGAAGATACACAATCACTAACCAGCAAAACTAAACCTCTGCCATCGCTATGTATTAGCTCGCGGTAACTATGTTGACGTTTACTTGTTCTCCTACCTTTTTTTCTTCTGACTAGCTGTAATTGAGTTTTATCTTCACTCAGATTCCAAACTCTGACACTGCGGAATGCTCCATGAATTTCTAGTATTTGTCTTAGTTCATCAATAGTTTCTTGCCAAATAAAGGAAGAACGCGATTGTTCGACTATTAATTCTAAATCGAGCCATCTTTCTGGTTCTGGTTTGGTTACAGGAACAAAAATCCCCCTTTCCGCAATTCGGGTAACAGTTGCTTCTTCGTCAAGAATCCTTTGACGAGAAGAAGGAAATTTCTTCATCAAAGGACGTAATTTCCTACTGATTGATAAGGTATTTTGAATTGCTGGTGCTGCTGGAGCTTGAAAAGGTAAGCTTTTAGTATCAGATGAGGTTGTTAATTCTGGCTCAATCGTTTTTTCAGAATAGACATTACTAACTTCATCTGGTTTGGAGTCAACTTCAGTCCTCTGTTTGCTATTGTCTTGCCAAATTGCTCGATCGGTTTCAGGTTCAGTTTGATTGCGTTCGGGTTCTTTAGGTTTAGCCTCTATAGCTCCCATTTGGCAAGCTAACCAAAGAATATCAGCAATATCTTCATCGCTTAATTCTAACTTTCTTAAAAGTCCGCCTCGATCTAGGCGATTTACTAGCCATGATACTGTAGCTTCGATAGATGAATTATTCATCCTCCTCCACTTGACCTAAATCATTCAAGAGTCTTTTAGCAATTAGTTCATCTTTAGGAGATATACGACCTTTTGTTACTATAAACAAGGCATTAAGTAGTTGATCTGTCGCTAAAGTTTTCCCACCATCTCGATTATCAATAAAATCGTTAACTAAAGCATCAAGTGAATCATCACTAAGGGTTTTCTTATCATCTTCTACTGAAATTTTTTTGTCAAAATGAGCAGTAATTATCCTCACTAAATCTTCTTTGCGAGGAACTTTCATCGTTAAACTCAAGCAGCGTCTGAGAAACGGTGCAGGAAAATCTCTCTCCCCATTACTGGTTAAAATCACAAAAGGAAAAGCCTTACAATTAACCCTTCCTTCGATAATTGTGGTACTAAGATCTTCTTTCGTAATTTCTTCTTCTTCATCGGTATAGGCAGTACGCACGGTAACTTCATCAACTTCTTCTTTAATCCTGACTAATTCTGGAATTTCAAAACGTCCTTCTTCAAAAATAGTCAATAAGTCATTAGGTAAGTCGATATCGCTTTTATCAATCTCATCTATCAGCAACATTCTCGGCCTTTCTGAGGGTAATAAGGCAGTACCTAAAGGACCCAGGGTTATATATTTTGCGATCGCTCTCAATTGTTGTTTTCTTTCTTCTTCTGATAGTTCAGAAGTATTGATCTTTTTGATCTTTTCTAATTGTTTGACTTCTTGTAATCTAGCGATCGCATCATAGTTATAAAGTCCATCTTTGAGAGTAGTGCGGGTAGTAATGGGCCAATAAAGAACTTCTCCTAGCATTAATTCCCTTGCTACTGCATAAGCTAGGGATGATTTACCTGTGCCTGGTTTACCTGTAACCAAAAGAGGACGACGCAAATACAAGGCAGCATTGACCATTTTGACTTCTTCTGGTCGCACTTGAAAAGTTTCACCTCGTTGCTTACGTCGACTTTCACCAGGTTTGCTGTCTTCGCCAAAAGGTCGCCAACTGGGAGATGGTGGTAATTTCCAATCTTTATGAGGTTTACTATTTCCTGTAAAAATTCTCCAGTCGTTCATGGCTAAGACATTATTAATTCGCGTTTTGGTACTAAATCGAAATCATCCCAAAGCAATGATAAGTGATTGCCAATGCCAACATTCTTCCAATCTGTGTGGCGTTTACTTTTAATATTCTTCGGTAATTTTTTTAAACAACATCCTTGACAAATATTATTTAATTCTTGACAACAATTCAAATTCAAATTATTTGCCTCTTCTCTTAGCCAAAGTGCAATAGGAATTCCTGCAAAGTAGAAAGCCTGCATGATAAGTTCTAATTTAGCTTTGGGAATAGGTGCTGATAGCCTCGCACCAACTACCCGCTCTTGCATAAGTTGTTTATATAGTTTGTTTGGGTTAGTATTTTCTGACAACTCAAGAATATTAATTACTGATTGTTCTAAATTATCTTTGACAATTTGCCATTTTTCTTTGTAGATGACTGAATATTGATCGTCTTGTGCCACCTTAAGACGTTCTGAAAAACGAACTACAACTTCATATTTTGTACCAATAGGAGGAGAAAAGGGATTGTTAGGTTCGATAACTAAAGAATCAATCGCTCGCTTTTGCCGATCAATTAAACTATAGGGTAAAAAGACCTGAATTTTTTGAATATTACATTGGCAACGGACTAAACTTTGCTGATAAAAAGATTGAAGTAATTCGTGTAAATTGCTTAGATTTGTATCTGTCGTTAGTTTTGCTTCTTCATTAACTAGAGCATAACAACCAGTTTCTTCAAGTGGGTTCTAAGATTTAATATCTTCAATCAACCATCCTTGTACTGCCAGAGAATTATTATCATCAAAAACTGCTATCAATAAGCAAGGTTCTTTGTTTTTGTTCGATGTTTGTTCTGTTTCTTGTTTTTGTTTTAATAGTTTAAGTAAATTTTGATATTTTTTTTCTCCTAAATCCGCCACTAACCAGTTAGCAAGTGACTGACACAATTGTTCTTCTAAATTTAAATCTTTAAGGTTCGATAATAAATAACCAACAAACTTATTCAAACAAGAATAATCATTATCACGATCATTTTCGCGACTATCTACACTTCTAACTATCTCTGCAATAGAATCTGGAAAATTACGAACAGAAAGTTGAGGTAAAGATTTTTGATAAGCAATTTCTATGTAATCCTTAAAATCTTGAAAATGAGGGTTAAGTGTAGCGGACTGAAATTATAATCGCTTCGACCTGAAATCATCGGCATTTTCAGCCCAGATTATCTGAAACTATAACGGCACCAAGACCCAGATTATCTGAAACTGAAACCGAATTATCTGAAACTATAACTGAAACTATAAATTTCGACCCACAATAATAGAAAATAAGCTGTATTGCTTACTAGAATTACTTTTTCACCACTTCTCAATAAGCTATCTCGATAAGTGTCTAGAATATAGGAACCTTTTAGACTTGCTTTTATTATCTAAAATCATGGTTTAATTAAATTTATAAACGTTTGATTAAATATGCTTAGCTGTTTTTACCAAACAGCAGCCAAAATTGTGGTTACATACGCCTATTTGAGAGTCTCAACTAACCAACAAGACGTTGACAATCAACGTCATGGAATTCTCGAATATGCGAATAAAAACTCTTTGGGTCATTTAGAATTTATCTCTGATTCTGTATCGGGTCAAAAGCGATGGCGCGATCGCGAACTAGGACAATTGCTTACTCAAACTACGATAACAGGAGATTTAATTGTCTTCGCAGAAATTAGCCGTATGGCCCGTTCTACTCTACAAGTCCTAGAAATTCTTGAATGCTGTATGCAGCGAGAACTAATAGTTCACATCGCTAAGCAACAAATGGTTCTTGACGATAACTTGCCCAGTCGCATTACCGCTACAGTGTTGGGTTTGGCGTGCCGTCATCGAGCGAGAATTAATTTCCATGAGAACTAAAGAAGCTTTAGCCAAGAGAAAAGCATCGGGAAAACCTCTGGGAAGACCCAAAGGCAGACAGTCAGCCCAACTTAAACTAGACCCCAGAAAACAGGAAATAATGATGTATCTGGATAAGGGAATTAGCAAACGTTCGATTGCTAGGTTGGTCGATTGCGCCCCTTCAACTCTCTATTATTGGATGGAGAGAAACCAACTATCCAAATCGAAAAGTCACAACTAGAGGAATATGAGAAAAACCAGTATTCCTCTAGAAACTATTATTGAGCTGCGTCAAAGATTAGACAGATGGCCCAAACGCAGTTCCGAAAGACGTACTTTAATTTTGGAAACCGCAGAATTATATGGCGTTTCTCCTGAGACAGTTTACCGTAACTTACGACACCACAGTTTACCCCGTTCGGTGCGCCGAACTGATTACGGGCAAACGCGGGTCATGCCCAAACAAGACTTATTACGTTATTGCGAAGTCATTGCTGCCCTGAAAGTTAGAACCAGCAACAATCAAGGTCGCCATCTGTCTACAGTGCAGGCAATTCGGCTTTTAGAAGAACATGGCATCAATACGGATCATGGTCATCTTCAAGCCCCTTCTGGGTTACTCAAAAAAACAACTGTCAATCGCTACCTCAAACAGTGGGGATACGACAAAGAGAAACTATCTCGCCAACCACCAGCCGTCCGTTTTGAAGCCGAATACAGCAATCAATGTTGGCATTTTGATTTGAGTTCTTCCGACCTTAAACGGCTGAAAAATTCCGTTGAATTAGAACCAGGAAGAGGAAAGCCTTTATTGATGCTCTATAGCGTAGTAGATGACCGCAGTGGCGTATCTTATCAGGAATACCATGAGGTGTATGGGGAAGATACAGGAGCAGCATTAAAGTTTTTGTTCAATGCCATGTCTGCCAAGAATACAGCAGATTTTCCCTTCCAAGGAATCCCCTCAATGCTGTACATGGATAATGGGCCAATCGGTCGCAGTCGAGTATTTCAAAAAGTCATGAATTATCTGGGGATTGAGGTACGCACCCATGTCGCTCAAGGCAAAGATGGCAGAAGAGTTACCGCTCGTGCCAAAGGTAAAGTAGAGCGACCTTTCCGCACTGTTAAAGAGATGCACGAAACTCTTGATCATCTCCACGAACCAGAAACCATCTCCGAAGCTAATACTCGGCTAATGCAGTTTCTGCTTTACTACAATAAACAATCTCATCGCCGAGAATCCCATTCCAGGATTGAAGACTGGAGCGAAAATTTAACCCAAGATGGCATCAGACAAATGTGCAGTTGGGATAGGTTTTGTACCTTTGCGCCTTGAACCTGAAAAGCGTAAAGTAGGTCTGGATGCTCGTATCTCCATAGACGGAGTGGCGAACGCAAGTTGAACCTGATTTAGCAGGAGAAAAAGTAATTTTGTGGTGGGGACTATTCGATAGCGAACTGTACGTGGAACATCAAGAGCATCGTTATGGCCCTTACGCACCTATCGGCAAACCCATACCCATTAATAGTTATCGCAGCTTTAAGAAAACCAATACTCAAAAAAGAGCCGACCGGATCGAACAAATAGCTGCTCAGTTATCACTCCCGACTTCTGCCATTGGCCAAGTCGAGTTACCAGAGGTTGCAGAGAATGTTATTCCCTTTCCCATTCGCTCTTTTGTTGACCCCGACCCCTTTGAGGAATTGACTTTTAAGAATGCCATTGAAGCCAAAAAAGCTATTGCTCACTACTTAGTCAAGCCTTTAGCCAAATTGACTTCCGAGCAAATGGCAGCAGTTGAGGCAATTTTGGAAAAAACTCTCAAGAAAAAAGAGGTAATGACCAAAATCAAGGATTATTTTGATTAATTAAATTAATTACAGAGGTTATTTTTATGTTCAGTCTCCGACCGCACGGCGGACAGCTTGAGGTGACCTCAAGCTTCCGTGGCGGTGAAGTAAGGTCATTCTTTGGTTTAGAGAAAGAACTCGACCATTTAGGATTTTTCGAGACTACTTCACAAAAACATTTAGCCAGGGAATTAAGAGTAGCAATTGCTCAAGGCAGATTGATTGCCATATCTGGTGTTGTCGGTTCGGGGAAAAGCACCTTTTTACAAAAACTGATGGCAGATTTAATTAAGAGTAAGGAGGTAGTAGTTTCTCGTTCTTTAGCAGTAGAATCGGACAAAGTTCGTCTGGTTACTTTAATTACGGCTTGATTCTACGATTTATCCCCAGATAAGGTCGAAAAAGTTCCTTCTAATTCGGAAAAAAGAGAACGTTTGCTCTTGGAACTGATTCAAAAAGCTCGTTTACCTGTAGCTTTGTTTGTGGATGATGCTCATGGACTGCACAGTACCACTTTGGTTAGCCTCAAAAAGTTAATCGAACTGGTACGCAGTAATGGAGAGAGATTGAGCGTTATCTTGGCAGGACATCCCAAGCTCAAAAATGATTTGAGAAGACCGACATTGGAAGAAATTGGAGGACGAACTCAGGCTTTTGTCCTAGAAGGTATTCGAGGTAATCAATCCGAGTATATTAATTGGCTTTTAACTCAAGCTACTCAAGAACAGGTGCAACCCACAGATATTTTAGAATCGGAAACTATTGAATATTTGAGTCAACGATTATCTACACCATTACAGATTGAGCAATATCTTACCTTGGCCATGAACGAAGCTTATCAGGTAGGGCTTAAACCGATTACTATTGAATTTATGGAAACGGTTTTGGCTATTGGTTTAGATGACCTTGAACCCAACTTAATTCGGCATGGCTACAACGTTAAATCCATTGCTAGGTTGCTTAATGTCAAACCATCCGAAGTACGTTCATTTCTCCACAATCAACTCCCTCCTGAAAAAACGACTGATATGAGAGAGCAAATTCTCAAAATTGGTATTCCTCTGTAAGAAAGTCTATTGGTACTTAATGTGGGTCGAGAGATGTTATTTTGGGCTAGTGTCAGAATAATTTGGGTCTATTGTCATTTATTGTGGGTTTGACCCATTTATAGTGTCAGATAATGTGGGCTGAAAAACGTCGTTATTGCGGGTCGAAGCGTTTATCATTTCGGGTCGCTACATCTACTGCTCGATATAAATTTTTCCATTTTCCATTCACCTTGATATAGGTTTCATCTACTCGACCAGATTCGTTAGTTGGCTTCAAATAGCGACGACTTCTGTTATCGATTTCAGGAGAATAAGTATGAACCCAACGGCAGATAGTAGAATGATCGACTTTTAAGCCTCGATCTTTCATCATTTCTTCGCGCATTACGATAACTCAAAGGGTAGCGAAGATACCAACGAACGTTGAGTAAAATAATTTCTTGTTGGAAATGTCGCCATTTGAAGAGGGGCTGTGTGGCGAATTTAGTTCGCCACCTTGAAAGCCCCGTCAGGTTCTTTGGGATTCATCAGAAGAGTCGAAGTCGTGAGTACTATTAGCAATTTTTACTATACTACACAACGGTTTCCATTTTTGGCGACAGAACCTTGAAAAAGTGCATAGGTTAAAAATGCTGGCATCTATAAAAGATTCAGAAAGGCACACTTACATTTCTGACTGTCATGAACATCGAAACAATTCTCGACTATTGCCAACAAGCTAACCAAGGCGAATCCAAAAAAGTAACTATCCTGGGAGCAGGAATAGCAGGTTTGGTCGTAGCTTACGAACTAGAAAAGTTAGGTCATCAGGTTGAAATTTTTGAAGGAAGTTCTCGTATTGGTGGTCGAATTTGGACGCATAGATTTGGAGATGAGCCTGATGTTCCCTACGGAGAACTCGGTGCAATGCGTATTCCTAAAGAACACCAACACACTCTACACTACGTTCGCGAAATGGGATTGGAACACAAACTCAACAAGTTCACTACAATCTTTGAGGAACAAAACGCTTTAATGAATATCCAGAACCAAGTTTTTCGGATGAAAGATGCTCCTAATCGCTTTGCCGAACGCTATCAAGAAATTTTATCTGCCAAAGACTACAGCGAAAAAACTTGTTTGTTTGCAGCCTGGCTAAAAACTATTATTGATGCGATCGCTCCTGGAGATCTGCGTACTAGTTTCGAGCAAGATTTGAAATCTCACTTGATGGACGATTTGGAAAAGCTAGATTTAGAACCATTCTTTAATGAAGATGGCGGCAAAATCGACCTCAGAAGCTTTATCAAAGCTAACCCCAGCTTCCGCGCTGGTTGCAGTAAAGACCTCGATATGTTTTTGGAAGATATCTCGGTAGAGACTAGCCAAGACTTGTTGCAGTTAGAAGGCGGTATGGATCAATTAATTCATCGTTTGGTAGCAGCAATTAAAGCTCCTATTAAATGCAACCGCAGAGTCGTAGCTCTAGATGTCCAAGAAAATTCTGTACGAGTTTCTTGGACGGAAAACGGAGAACTAAAAACTCGCAACTGTGACTATGTTGTGTGTACTATTCCTTTTTCGATCCTCAAAAAAATCAAGCTAAGTGGATTTGACGCGCAAAAACTAGCGTCGATTGACAATACCGTTTACTGCCCTGCGACTAAGGTAGCATTTCACTGTGCCGAGACATTTTGGGAAAAAGAAGGTATCAAAGGTGGTGCATCTTTCACAGGTCAGGGTATTCGCCAAACCTATTATCCTTCGGTGAAGTTCAATCCCAACCAAGGTAGCGCACTGTTAGCTAGCTACACCATCGGCGATGATGCGGTACGCATGGGTAATCTATCAGAACAACAACGTTACTCTTATGTTAAAGATGTGGTCGGTCAGATTCATCCAGAGATTAATACTTCTGGAATGGTTGTTGATGGAGCAACTATGGCATGGGGTAACTATGAATGGGGTGGCGGTGGCTGCACTGTTCCTTGGGGTGGCGATGAGTCTAATGGGTTCGAGCGCGAACTTAACTATTTAGAAGCTGCAAGACCTCAAAACCAACTCTTCTTCGCAGGAGAACATTGTTCTAAATATCACGCTTGGATTCAGGGTTCGATTAAATCGGCACTCGAAGCAGTTCACGATCTTGTCGCTCATCAGCCTGTAGTACCAACTAACAATATCGTTTTTTAATAACCGATCGATATTATGAGTATATTCACTTTTCCTCGTCTGCATTTTCAAGGGTTTGCTCGCACTCACGCGCCTACAGGACACAAAAATGGTTTGGTAGACCTCAGCAACAACACTGTCTACCAAGATGGTAACCCCTTCGATTTGAGCCGTCCGCTATCTGAATACCATCAATACCTCCAGCAAAAAGGACCTCAGTTTAACGCTCGAGGGCAGTGGGATGAGGCGGGAGCATTCAGTATGGCAAAGGGTTGGGACTTTGAGGGCAACGGACATTTTGCGCTCGAAGCTCAAATTGTCAGTACTCAAAAAGAAAGAGGAGAAATAGATCGCCACGACCCCGTAGTCGGACGCAGCGTGGATATGTGGGGACACCATAATGAATATTTGGGAACTACCGTAAATCGGGCGAGAATCTTTGATTGCGATCCCGCTTCCAACTGGACGACAACGATTATGGTCGGTCAGCTAACCTTTGGCAGACAAGGTAGTTCGCGAGAAGTGCCA
Organism: Pleurocapsa sp. MO_226.B13; assembly: GCA_030064795.1. Next base: position 14,891 of record JASJEI010000267.1, read on the forward strand.
AATATGCTCTCTGCTCCTGTTGAGGGTTTACAGCCCGCCCGCTGGCAGAATTTTGACTATATTCAAGATTTACCCGAACACTGCCTCAATAGCGAGTTTAAGCGAGCTTCCGTACATCAGTTTACGGTTGACAAAGAGGCAAAAGATTTCTTTTGGGGAGAAGAAGCCAGCCTTTCGCCGACGGTTAATCTTTTTAAACAGGCAATGGAGCGGGATGAAGTATTGGGGTTGGTGGTACAGTTTGGCTTGAGCAATATGTCTGCTCCCATGCAGCCTAACGCCCCTAGCTTTTGGTCGCTCAACGGCACGATCGCCCTCTGGTGTGAAGGAGAAATGAAAACCTATCCCCACGGCAGATTGCTGACTCCCGTTAGTCATGTTGAAAATAATAGCGATCGCCAACCTGTAAAAAGTGAAGAGAAGATGCTCTCGAACCTTTCGGTACAGGTTAATGCTGAAGGTGTTAGTCTCAATGCGATCGCTGCCGTCCCCTGTTTGAGTCGCTCTCCCCAGGCTGAATCTAAGCCTCTTCACACGCTCGGTGCAAAACGAGATTTAGGTGATTGGGAACTGCGTACCTGCAAAACTCAACAGTTGGTAGCGCGGATTCCTCAATCGGCTTATCGACTCGAAGCATATGAAATTACTAGTGGCATTATCGACGTACCCCTAGCAAACACATGGGATGAGATCGAAGATGCCGTCACTGAAGAAGGTTTATGTTTGATTGGCACAACTCCAGAGGCACAAAAAGTGCTGCTGCGCGAACGGGAGATTAATCTCCAAGTTGATGATGCCTGTCTATTTATGGAATTTCCAGACCGCCGAAACCACGACGACCGTGCGGTTGAAGTAGAGGTGTATTCTTTTGTGCGCGGACAGCCCGCTCCTGTAGATGCTGTATATGTGCGTCAGTATTACAACCCCAAAGGTTTTCCCCAGCTACGTTACGAGTTTGAGAACGACCCGGCAAATGTAGATCGCGCTTTTCAGTTTCCTACCAGTAGCGAACTCAACATTCTGGAATTTAAACCAGGCAAGCAAACGGCAGCAGGTGATTTTGCCTTTAGCTGTAGTCTCGCCACCGATGAAAAAGGACATGGTTGGTTGACCCTGCGCGGTCACGAGTCAGGAACGACCAGGGTTTTGCTGTCTGCCGATCCTGAAGTCAAACCCAGCAACGGCGATCGCCCCGATGAGGCAGAAATTAGCTACGACAACGACAATCGCCTGGGATTTTGGTCTGGTGTGGGTTCGTTTGCGGTTCGAGTCCTGGGTAATGACTGGCATCTAGAGGATATACCCACTGAAGAGGTGGATTTTGACCTAATTTACCGCGAAATCCTGGCTTATTACGAGCTGTGCTTTTCGTTTATGAAGGCAGAAGTTTTTAGTCTGGCTGACAAGTGCAAGGTAGAAACCTACGCCCGCCTGATGTGGCAGATGTCCGACCCCCGCAACCGTAATAAGACTTACTATATGCCCCCCACCAGGGAGATGTCCCACTCAAAAACTATGCTTTTATATAAATATCTCCAAAATCAACAGCAAATTGGCTACGTACCCCAACCCACTCCCGTAGCCAAGCCCACTCAACGGACAATTCAAACCCGCGAAGAGCTAGTTGTCGCTCTACGACAGGCAGCAGAACTAGAAGTAGCGGTGATGTTGCAATATATCTATGCAGCTTATTCCATACCCAACTACGTTACGGGTCAAGAATACGTGCGTCGGGGCTTATGGACTCCCGAACAGCTAGCCCTAGCCTGTGGCGACAACAGAGAAGTCAGAAACTACGGCATGAGAGGGGTATTGCTAGAGATTTCCCACGAAGAAATGATTCACTTTTTGCTGGTCAATAATATTTTGATGTCGATGGGCGAACCCTTCTATCCCGCCAACCCCGACTTTGGCAAGATCAATCAATCTTTTCCTCTTGAGGTAGACCTAGCTCTCGAACCGCTAAACATGACCAGCGTACAGCGGTTTATGCGTTTGGAAATGCCCGACTTTCTAGAAGAAGATTTAATCGATGACGATCGCTCGTCCGACGATCCCATGACAGACCGCCTCCACAGCTATGGTTCGTTAAGTGAACTGTACCGTCAAATCCGCGATGCGATCGCTAATATTCCCGATTTGTTCTTGGCGAAAAAAGGTGAAGTGGGTGGCGAACACCATCTATTTTTAAGAGAAGATTTTAACCAGCAGCATCCAGACTATCAGCTACAGGTGGATGATGTAGACAGTGCCTTGTTTGCCGTCGATCTAATCGCCGAACAGGGAGAAGGATGCAATGCCGACTCGCCCAAATTTGAGAAATCTCACTACCAACAGTTTCGGCGCATGGCAGAAGCCCTATCGCAACAGCAGTTTGCAGGGGAGAATAAACTTCGCCCAGGAATATGTTGGAATCCCGCCTATCCAGCCCTACGTAATCCTACCCTTCACTATCAAGACCGCAACACCAACGTCGTTACGGCTGCCGAAACCAGAAAAGTAATGCAGATCTGTAACGAATCCTATTTTCTGATGATGCAGATTATGGTGCAGCATTTTGGGCTAACGCCCAACGGCAGTTTGCGACGCTCAAAATTAATGAATGCAGCCATAGACGTAATGACTGGGATGGTGCGACCTTTAGGAGAACTATTAACCACTATGCCTTCGGGTAAAAGAGGCAGAACGGCAGGTCCTCTATTTTCTATGGCAACTACCCCCGCCTATATTCCCATACCAGAGGTGGCATATACGACGATCGCCCGTCGCTTTGAGAAATTGGGCGAACGAGCGAGAGAATGCGACTCGATTAACTCGGCAGTACGGGAGATGCTAGATTTTTACGCCCAGTTTTTTGCAGAGATGGCAGCATCGAACGCTGACTAGCAAGTATCAAGTATCGAATTAAGAAGTCATTTTAGAAGCTGGAGTTAACAAAATGAATAAGACGATTGAAACAGAAGTACTGATTGTGGGTGGGGGTCCTGTAGGACTGGCAATGGCTCACGAACTAAACTATCAGGGCATTGAGTGTTTGCTATTAGAAAAATCCGACGGTGAGGTTAGCGACCCCAAAGTTAGTACCGTAGGACCGCGATCGATGGAATTTTGTCGGCGGTGGGGTATTGCCCGACAGATTCGCGAGGCGGGTTGGCCCAAAGACCATACCCTAGATGTAGCTTGGGTAACGCAGGTTGGCGGTCACGAAATTTTTCGCATTCCTTTTCCCTCCTATGCAGAGCGATCGCAGCCCGAACATACCCCCGAAACCGAGCAGGTTTGCCCCCAGAACTGGTTTGCTCCTGTATTCCTGAATAGCTTGGGTCGATATCCCCAGGGTCAGGTAAAGCTGCTTTCTAATTTAGATAGCTTCGAGCAGAATGAAGCAGGAGTTACGGCAAGAGTCACCAACCTGGAGACAGAAGAGACAGAAATAATCAAAGCTAAGTACATGGTGGCTTGTGATGGTGCTGGCAGCAGAATTCGTAAGGCTTGTGGAGTTCCCGCCCCAACTATTCACAAAACCCAAAAGTTTCAAAGTGTCGTTTTTAAAGCCCCAGAATTGGCAAAACAACTGGGAGAAGACAACGCGATGGTTTTCTTTTTGACTAATCCCACCATTCAGGAGCCATTACGGGCTGTAGACGGACATAGCCTGTATCGTCTGATTCTAAAACCCCAAGCCAATGGCGAAGTCCGCGACGCACATGAGGCAATTAAAGCAGCGAGCGCCATCGACACGCCAGTTGAAATTGTTTCTAATCTTCCCTGGCATCTAACCCATCGAGTTGCAGAACATTATAATCACGGGCGAGTATTCTTCGTAGGAGATTCGGCGCACACCCTTTCCCCTTCTGGTGGTTTTGGCATGAATACGGGCATCGCCGATGCTGTAGATTTGGGCTGGAAGCTAGCAGCTACCTTAAAAGGCTGGGCATCTCCCCGACTCCTCGACACTTACGAAGCCGAACGCAAACCAATTGCGGTACGTAATTTAGAAGCAGCCAATGCTAACCTCAAACGCACTCAAAAACGTTCTATTCCCCCAGCGATCCTGAGCGATTCTCCCGAAGGCGAGCAAATCCGCCAACAGATGGCTGAAAGTATGAAACGCGGTAATCTCAGACAGGAATTTGACGCACCAGGAATTCACTTTGGCTTCCGTTACGAATCACCTGCAATCTCTGCCAACGGAACATCTCCCAGCGATAATCCCCAAGAATGGCAACAAAATAGCTATCCTGGCTGTCGCGCCCCTCATGCCTGGTTGGAGTCGGGTAAATCTACCTTAGATCTGTTCGGTCACGGACTGGTGTTATTAAACTTCAAAAACGCAGAGGTAACAAACTTAGAGAAGACCTGCGAGCAAAAAAATGTGCCTCTAAGAACTTATCAAATTGAGGATAGGGCGATCGCCAATCTTTACGAAAAAGACTATGTACTGGTACGCCCCGACGGACACGTAGCTTGGAGAGGCGACGAACTCCCTTCAGATCCAGATGCGATCGTCGATCGCATTCGCGGATATTTTTAAATTCGCTGTTTCTTATTATCTCGCGTCTTCTGCACCCAAAAGGCTAAGAGCTAATAGCTAAGAACAAGCTAATAAACAACAAAGTATAACTCACCAGAAACGATCGTGAAACTTTACTATGCCCCCGCTTCATCCTATTGCCAAAGAGTGCTAATCGCTCTTTACGAGAAAGACTTATTTTTTGTACCGATTCAGGTAAATCTTTTCGATCCTCTAGTACGCCAACAATATCAAAAGATCAATCCCTTCGCCAAAATTCCCACCCTCGAAACCAACAGCGGGGAAACAATTTTTGAAGCCAGCATCATTATCGAATACCTCGATCGCCAGTTTTCCCAACAGCCCTGTTTACTAAATCCCGACAAGCTTTTAGAAATTCGGACGATTGAAAGAATTATTGATGTCTATATTAATGGTGGGCGAGAAGTCTTATTTGCCGACAGTCAGCGTCCTCTAGAAATGCGGGGAGGAAAAGAGGTAAGCAAAGCCCAAAGATTAGTAGAAACAGCCTGTGTTTATTTAGACAACAAGCTGCAAAACCGTATTTGGCTGGCGGGGGATGAGTTCTCTCTAGCAGACTGTACCGCAGCTCCTACTCTCAATTATTTACGTTTGGTTTATGATTACCAACATCTACCCAATCTGAGTAAATACGTCAGACGCTTAGAGTCCAGACCATCGGTAGCCAAAGTTCAAAGTGAAGGACGCGCCCAAATGACCGAGATGCTGGCATCTTTACCCTATGCCTTGGCTTTAACTTAATACTGGTGCGAGTGAATAAGAACGTTTAGTCGCCAACTATCTAATTACAAATGGCTGTAAATCGGCAACTTTAAAAATCATTCCCGCTTAAAAATATGACTATTTCAACTCTCGAACGATTAAATCCGTTTTTACCAGAAGTTATTGCCGACCCCTATCCAGTTTATGAATACTATAGAGAAAATGACCCAGTACATTGGGGTGTGGCTGCCAAACGTCAACTGTCTGGTGCGTGGTATCTCTTCCGTTATGAAGATGTCATGCAGGTTTTGGAAGATCGGCGATTTGGTCGTGAGGGTCACAAAGTTCGCGACGATCTAGAAACCGCGCCAGTACCCAAAGCTTATAAAGGCTTTAGTTCGATGGTAAGTAACTGGATGGTATTCCGCGATCCGCCCAATCACACCAGATTGAGATTGTTGGTCAACAAAGCTTTTTCTCCTAAGACAATAGAAGATATTCGTCCGGCGATTGTTGAGATTACCGACGGACTTTTAGAACGAGTCAAAAATAATCGAGAGATAGACCTAGTAGACGATTTTGGTTTTCCCCTACCAGTAATGGTAATTGCAGCTTTATTGGGTGTAGACCCCGAAGATCGCTTTGACTTTCGGGAATGGGCGTTAGCCCTACAGCACGCCAGCGCATCTCGTTTGACTCCTTCAGCGGAAATATATGAACGGGCAGAAGCAGCGACTCAAGCCTTTATTGCCTACTTCAAAGATGCGATCGCCAAACGTCGTGCCGAACCCCGTCAGGATTTAATCACCGCCTTAGCCAAGGCGCGATATGAGGGAGATAAGTTAAACGACGAGGAAATTCTAGCTACCTGTATTCATTTACTTACCGCAGGACACGAAACTACAATCAACCTCATTACCAAAGGAACATTAGCTTTACTCCGCAACCCCGAACAGCTAAAGCTTTTGCGCTCGCGCCCCGAACTAATCCCAACCGCAGTAGAAGAACTGATTCGCTATGACAGTCCCGTCCAAATGTTGTCTCGTTGGGCTTATGAAGACGTAGAAATCGGCGGTAAATTAATTCGCCGTAGTGACAGCGTGGGTCTAATGCTCGGTTCTGCCAATCGCGATCGCCGACGTTTCGATAATCCAGATTTGCTCGATATCCAGCGCCAGGACAATAAACACTGTGGTTTTGGCGGTGGTATCCATTTTTGTCTTGGTTCGGCACTGGCTCGCGCTGAAGCTCAAATCTCCTTAAATATCATCATCAATCGCCTGCCCGAATTACGCCTAACTGAAGGCATGGTGGAATGGGCAGACAATATCGTCTTTCATGGACCAAAACATCTACGTCTTAGTTTAAAAAATTAATTTCTTATTCGCACAACATTCTGACATTTATATGATTACTCAAGGTTTAGCCAAAATTATTCTCTACGTCAAAGACATGGACAAGCAGGTACATTTCTACCGCGACATGCTGGATTTGCCCGTCCAATATCCCAAAGATTTGGATGACTATAGCGAGCAAATTTGGGTAGAGTTTGCTTCGGGTCAATGCTCTTTAACCTTACATTTCGATGCTCAAAAAGAACTAGCAGATCGACCAAAACTAGTATTTGCAGTCGAAGACATCGAACAGACTCATAAAACCCTGAGCGATCGCGGTTTGAAACTGGGCAAGATTAATTCTCGTGTGGGCAATGCCAGAGTTGCCGATGGTTTCGATCCAGAAGGCAATCCTTTCTCAATTTATCAATAGGGCGATCGTCAAACTATTTACTTATTATCTGACGATTGAAGCAACCTAATATTTCCTGCTATTGCATAAGCTAATTTCCCTAGCAGCTATTTATTACTGAAGAGTAAATAACTTGATCGAGAACCAGCGATTGCCAGAAAAATCAAATTTGTCCTACAAAAACTCTTAGATTTTTGTCCTATATATGCCAACGGAATATTAAAGCAATGAACCAGCAGTCTTCAACCAACACAGCGCCAAAGACCTGTCCTCATCTAGGTCGAGAGTTTCAACCTTTTGTTAGCCCTCAATTAGAAAATCCCTATCCATTTTTCGAGCGTTCGCGACAAGAAGAACCGCTATTTTTTAGTTCTCTCTTAAACGCTTACGTTTTAACTCGTTATGATGACATCATTAGCGTACTTAAAAACCCAGGTAAATTTTCTTCTCAAGATAATCTCCAGCCAATTCAAGAATACACGCCAGAAACAATCCAAGTCTTCAGAAAAGGCTTTCCCATGGTAGGTGACTTGCTCAACACTGATGGCGAACAACATAAACGTCTACGCGCTCCTTTTTTGAAAATATTTGTTCCCGAAAAGCTTCAGGCGATGGAAGATTCGATTCGTTCTATTGCTAATAAATTAGTAGACAAGTTTATTAACGATGGACAAGTTGATATCATCGAAAAATTTGCCTATCCCCTACCTCTTGAAGTCATTCTGACTTTGTATGGCGTGCCTCTGAAGATGATGAAAAATATCAAGAACTGGGGTCATCAAACAACCGCTTTATTCTCATCTCATTTAACCCCAGAACAACAGCTAAAGTGCGCTAAAGGTTTTGTGGAAATGCAGTATGCTATTGCGGGTTTGCTCGAAGAAAGAGAAAAAAATCCTCAAGGCGATTTGGTTAGCGAAATCCAAGATTCGGATTTAACTTTAAATGAGATGGTAATTGTTTTATGTGGTTTGGTAGTTGCAGGACATAAAACCACGAGCCATTTAATCGGCAATGGTTTAAAACTGTTACTAGAACGTCCAGAGTCATGGCAACGACTTTGTAAAGATCCTTCCTTAATTCCTCATGCTATTGAAGAGGTATTAAGATATGAAGGTCCTATTCCTGCAATGATTCGCACTACCACCAAAGAGGTAGAACTTGCAGGAATGAAATTACCTGAAAATACCCGTATCTTTTTAATGTACGGATCGGGTAATCGCGATGAAAATGAATTTGAAAATGCTGCTGAGTTTGAATTAGAACGCTACAAACAGTCAACTAGTAAGCATTTGGCATTTGGACACGGCGCGCATCACTGCATCGGCTCTAACCTTGCACGGCGCGAAGGTCGTATTGCCTTTGAAGTCTTGTCTCAGAGATTACCAAATCTGAGGCTTAGTCCCAACCAAAAACTAGAAAACATTCCTGCATTGTTAAGTCGTGGTTTTAAACGGCTCGATCTCGAATGGGATTTAGTTTGAGGAAATTTGTTAACTGTATCTAAATTTATTAGGAGAAATAAAACCATGAGTCATCCTTCCACTTTAGCTATGGGCAGTACAGGTTCTGAAGTAGAACGCCTACAACAAGATTTATCTGCCTTGAAGTATGAAGTAGAAATTAACGGCAGCTTTGATGCTAATACCGAAGCAGCGGTGAAAAAATTTCAACAACAAAATGACTTGAAAGTCGATGGCGTTGTCGGACAGCAAACAGGACAGAAGTTGGGTATGGCTTTGAAACCTTAAACCCGAATAGTTTATCGACTGAGTTAAATTAAAGAGAGCGTCTGCATCATTTAATGGTGCAGACGATTTAAGACATAACAAAAAAATACTTTTTTCTTTTTTTGGCTTGTTGATAAATTAGCATTGCTGAAAAGCATGAAATGTCCAGAATGCAACTCCATCAAAACGGTCAAAAACGGCTATCGTCAGTTTGTTCCTAATGCCAAGAATCCACCGTATCCGCTCCAATGCTAGGCAACTGTGCCTAAAGATGATCTTAATGGCATGGGCTTGGAAATACTGAACAAATTCCTGAGTTTTTCCCCTAGTGATAACTGGAATTTAGTATAAAAATACTACCAGAATTAGATAGATGAGTAGTATTTTTGCGTTTTCACCAATCAACCTAAGAAAAATATAAATCATGATACAAACCTTAGAAATAACTAAGATTGCCCAGGAAGTATTAGATACTCACGCCCAAAATCTGGAAACCCAATTCTCGACATTTGAAGAATTTTAAGATGTTTTTATTGATGTATTTGGCAACAATCTCGGTTCGCCAGATAACTTAGCCAATCTACAAAATCAGTTTATCGACGGTACATTGCGTCCCGAAGTCAGATTTGTTCCATCTGAAGCCTTAACCGATGTCCCCAGTCAACCATATGTAGCAAACATCTAAGTATTTCATATTACTTTTGAATCAAACCCTTTTTTAATCTGCTTAGGCAGTTCTTAGTTACTTTTTTACGTATCTAGGAAGTGCTTAAGCTGCGAAAACTTTTCCCTATTAACTATTATCTGATTCATGCAAAAAGTTTACTTAATATGCAACCTGATTTTACAAGCACGAAAAATCCTATCTGCGATCGCCAACTTTATATCATTATTGGTGTAACTCTGACCGCGATTATGGGTGGACAAACCATTGCACCTATACTTTCGGATTTAACTGGCATTTTTGATGTATCTCCCAAAGAGATCGAATTAGTAATGACCATGTTTTTTATTCCGGTGGGCATTGCTACTCCCATTTTGGGCTTACTCGCCGATCGCATCGGTATTAAAAAGGTGTTAGTTCCATCTTTATTATTATTTGGTATTGCTGGGGGTTGTAGTTCTTTTGCTCATGACTTTCAAACCCTGCTCGGATGGCGATTTTTGCAAGGGTTGGGAGCAGCTAGCCTAGATTCTTTGGCACTTACCATGATTGCCATGCTCTATCGTGGCAGAGCTTTGGGTCAGGCGATGTCTTTAAACGCCAGCGTGATTGGCATGAGTAGCGCAGTTTATCCCTTAATGGGTGGGGTACTAGGAGCGTTGAGCTGGCGCTATCCGTTTTTGGTTTCGGTGACTGCTTTTCCCCTGGTCATGTTAGTTCTGATGGTACTTAAGCTTCCTCAAAAGCCGAGTAATATTCCAAATGAAAAGCTCAGGGTTTATTTGAAAGAGACTTTGAAAAGTGTCAATAGTCCTGCGGTATTGGGATTGTTGCTAGCGGTAGGTTCTTTGTTTGTAATTCAGTTTGGCGCATTTATTACCTATCTCCCAATTTTGGCAGGGGTTAAGTTTGGTGCTTCTGGATCGCTCAATGGTGTAATTCTGGCTAGTATGTCATTATCATTAGCAATTGTTGCTTCCCAGCTAGGAAGATTAGCCGAGCGCATATCAGAAATTACTCTAATTAAGGCAGCTTTTGTGATTATGGCGATCGCCTTGGGAATTGTTCCTTTGGTTCAGAATGCCTGGCTATTACTCGTTCCTAGTATTTTGTTTGGTATTGGTCAAGCTTTAGCCTTACCTTCTAGCCAAGCAATATTAGCAGGATTAGCAGCAGACAATCGGCGGGCTGCGTTTATGGCAGTCAACGCCAGCGTGCAATCATTAGGTCAAGCAGTAGGTCCGTTGATGGGAGGGATATTTTTTAGTCTGTGGGGGATGTCAGGTGTCTTTTGGGCAACTGCTGGCTTTTCTTTAATGACGTTGGTATTGTTTAATTTACTTTTACTCTCCAAACCAGAAAAACCAAAACCAGAACCAGAAGAAGTTGCTCCCAAACCAGAAACAGCAACAGCAACTACAGTTCAAACTTCGTCAGTCGCAACCCCAGTTTCGTTACCCGAATACGAATTTTCTTCCAAATTCCCTACAATTTTGCAGTTGCACAGTGTTAAGTTAATTCACCTTCAAACCAATGAAACAATTGAAATACCAAACACTCAGGTTTTAATTAGTCTCGGTAAACCGATGAACTCTTTGATTCCAGATGTAGATCTATCTCAATTTCGCCATTCGGGAGTTGTTTCCAAAAGACACGCCGATATTCGTATTGAGCGAGATAAATACTACATTCAGGATCTCGGTAGCTCTAACGGTACTTATTTAAATAAATATCCCCTATTACCTGGAAATTGGTATAAATTAAATTCGGGCGATTACATTAACTTTGGCAAAGGAAACTTATTGACCCTTAGATTTGAAATGGAGTCTGCTTAGTAATTTATTAGATTGAGCGAACGCTTTACCGCTATTTCTCACAAATTGAGTTGAAAGCCTAATTCGAGGCTGGAAATTTGGGGTTTTTTACTAACAATAGAAATTTGAGATATCGGCGAGCAATAATTCCTCTAAATCAGGAGTAAATTGGCTAAAAAATTCCCAAAAAATAGTCAATAATTAAAATTATTCATGACCAGATAAATGACTGTCGATCGACTGCCATTTAAGAAACTATTTAATGATCTTGAGGAACAATTAAACTTATCCAGAATCAGGGAGAGCTTGAATTCGTTCATAGGCGATCGCGAATACATTTTGGTATTGACAAGCAGTAGCAATAGCCATTAAAATCCGCCTGATACTAATAGTTATTCTCGCTCCTAATTTCAGTAAAGAAAGACGAATTGTTCCAACTGTAGCCTTAGCTAGAGAAGTTATTGATAAACAGTTATGACGGAAAGCTTGCATCAAAACATAAGCCATTGAAGAGAGCCAGAGTCTTAATTGATTACTATCAAATGTTTGTGTTGAAGTTCGGTCGGCAAATAAATCTAATTGTTGCTCTTTTATACGATTTTCCATCTCCCCTCGAGGGCAATATTTATTAGTATAAAGTTTAGATGGCGGGATTTTCTTCGCTGATAAAGACGTGACAACATGACGAATTTTCAACCCATTGCTTCCATAAACTACTTTGGTAACAACTCTTCTTTCGCAACTCCAAGATGTTTCAGTTTTATAACGTAGAGAACTGAAATAAGTAGAATTTGGAATTAATTCGGCAACTTCTTCTAAGTCTTCTTCTTTGGAAAAAACTGTTTCCATTAATTCCACTACTGGTTCAAGTTGGGCTTCATAATCTGCTTTAGCTTTAGCAATAATATCGCCTGCTCGTAACTTTAATTGACTATAGCAATCCTAAATCATTTGTAAAAAATGAGAGCCGAATCAAGATTAAGTAGGATAATTGTTGCTAATCTTATTTCACGCTTTTGTATCGATGGAGTCATTGACAGAGTTTATTCGGAGTAACCCAGACCCAAGAGAGCTAAAACGCGCATTAGCGGTAAAAATGGTCAAACAAGGTCAAAGTTACTATCAAATAAGAGATACTTTAGGGATTTCGCTTAGTTTCATCAGTAAGTATTTACAAAAGTTTGAGCGTGAGGGAATAGAAGGATTAAAACTAAAACACAAAGGTTCTAACGGTTATCTGACTATC
>JASJEI010000268.1 GCA_030064795.1 Pleurocapsa sp. MO_226.B13
TCACAAAAAGCGACGGGGGAAGCCCATTCCTTTTAGGGATGGTCGGATAAGTCGCCCCGTCGCGTTAGTAGTCAGTAGTTAGTGGTCAGTAGTAAAACCCCGAACCCCGAACCCCGAACTGACACGTGCATCCCACCTCATTTATGGGTGGGATGAGCTTAACTTCCTACTCATCTACAACCTGACTTTTCCCCCTGTTGCCGAGCAGAAGTTTTAAACAACAACCTAACTTTCCCCCTGTTGCCGAGCAGAAGTTTTAAGACAGAATACGAACAACGAAATATTTTGGCATCGAGAATGAGAATAATTTTCTCTATTTCTTCTCGATCGCTTTTTAAGTTATTAGTAACCAAAACAACGGGAATAAAACTATGAACTATTTTCTAAGCCAACAAGCTACTCAACTCGATTCAAAATCATCTCATATTGATGCCTGGACAATTGACGGCATTTTATATTTCACTGTCAAGCTAGAAAATTGCAGCAAACAACTGTGGAAAACAGATGGCACGACTACAGTTTTTGTTACCAATATTTAAAATTATTGATTTGTTTAAATTTGTTAGGAAAAGACCGATGAAAACTAAAGATTTATTACAAAAATATGCCAGAGGCAGACGAAATTTTCAAAGTATTGAATTTTCTAATCGTCGTCTTAGTTGGCGCGATTTACGGGCGATCGACCTCAGTCACGCGGACTGTCGGCTGTCAATTTTCGGTGGTGTAGACTTTACCGCAGCCTATTTAATTGAAACCAATTTTTCCCGCGCCGATTTAACAGCAGCCGATTTATACTACGCTAATTTATGTGGTGCAGACTTGAGTGTAGCCGATTTACGAGGTGCTAGTCTCGTCTGTGCCAACTTATCTGGAGCAAATTTACGCTGTGCTAGTTTAACAGGAGCAGATTTAAGCGGTGCAATTATGCCCGATGGCAGAGTGATGCCTGTCGGTACTATTCTGCGACGCAGACAAGCGATCGAGTTGGTGGCTCATTTCAATTAGCACGAAGATCGCTTATTAAGATTTCTTATAGACGACAACTTGTAAATCGCAATGAAAGCATAATTAATACCAACACCGAGCGACTAAATTTACCGTTTATTAGGTTCGAGAATCGATGTCCAAAAAACTACTAGGTTATTTGATCGTGGCGATCGCCGTTATGATGCTGGCGATCGGCTGTAATTCTGATGCTCAATTACAAAATGACGAGATTAGCCAAGCTACTACAAAACTAGAAGCTGATGCCCTTCAGATCTGGTGGGACAAAGGCTATAATTCCGAAGAAGACCGAGCCTTAAAAAAACTGATTAAAGGGTGGGAACAAAAGACTGGAAACAAGGCACAAATTAGTTTTTATAGTTTAGATAAACGTTCGGAAAAACCTCAAAGATCTTTACAGGGTGGTATAGCCCCCGATATCTTTATGAGTTTTAAAGCTGAAAGTACTCTCAATCCTACACTAGCCTGGGAAGGAAAATTAATCGATGTTACCGATGTGATCGAGCCTGTCAAAGAAATCTACGACCCTGGAGCATTAGCAACAGCTTCTTACTATAATAATGTCGAACAAAAGCAAAGTTACTATGCAGTACCTATACATAGAACTGCCCTTCATGTCTATTATTGGCAAGACTTACTAGAGAAAACAGGACGTACTGCTAGAGATATTCCCCAAGATTGGGATGGTTTTTGGCAATTTTGGCTCTCTGTAGCAGAGGACTTAAAAACCGAGCAGCAACTAGATATTTTTCCCATTGGTTTGCCCATGTCTGTAGAAGCGGGAGACACTTATCAAGCTTTTGAACACGTTCTGGAAGCCTATAACGTCAAGTTGCTAGATAAACAGGGGAATTTACTAGTAGACAACCCCCAAGTTCGTCAGGGAATTATTAACTGCTTAGATTGGTATACGCAATTCTACTTACAAGGATATACCCCCAAAGATGCCGTAGATTGGAATAATGCTGCTAATAACCATAAACTGCTCAATCGAGAAATCTTGACGACTACTAATGCTAGTCTTTCAATTCCCGCTGCACTACGTCATGACAGTGATGCTTATCATAACCAATTGGGAATTGTAGAGTTACCCAACAAACCCAACGGCGAACCAATGAATCATATCTTTCTGGTAGAACAAGCAGTTATTTTTAAAGATGCAAATCATCCTGAATTAGCCAAAGACTTCTTGTCTTATTTAATTCAACCAGAGACGATAAACACCTTTCTCCAAGAGTCAGGTAGGCACTCTCCTGCCAAAATGCCAGTCTATGAAGACCCCTACTGGACTAATTCTCAAGACCCTCATACTTCTACCGTAACCAAAACCTTAATTGAAAGTAAAATTCGCCCCATTTATCCATCCAACAGTCCAGCCTACAGTATTGTCCTCCAAGAAAATATCTGGGGTCAGAGTTTAGAAAAAATCCTGCTTAATGGTGTCACGCCAGAACAAGCTGGAGACGAAGCTATAGCCAGAATTAAAAAGATTTTTGCCGAATGGGGCGATCGATAAGCAGTTTAACCACAATTTTTTAATTGAAAAGTTGAGGTGGGATTTAGATAATACTTGCTAGTTTTAGGTTTATAGGTTCGATTTATGACCAAACAATTACTACGTTACTTTGCTCTAGCAATAGCCATAATGCTAGTTGTAGCCTGTAATTCTGATATTCAATTACAAAACGATTCTGTCCCCTCACTGCGATTGCCGACTCAATCAAATGTTCTTGAGATCTGGTGGGATAAAGGCTATATCCTGCGAGAAGATCAAATTGTTCGACAAATTGTTAGCAATTGGCAAAAAGAAAGCGGAGAGAAAGCTAAAATTAAATTCTATACAGCAGATGAAATAGCACAAAAGACTCGACGAGCTATTCAAGCTGGTAATTCACCCGATATTTTATTTTCTAGTCGTGCTGAATATCCCTTGTTAGCTTGGGAAGGCAAACTTGCAGACGTTTCAGAGGTAATCAAACCAGTAGAAAAGCTTTACACCAATACTGCTAAAAAAGCTGCCTATTTATACAACAATATTGAGCATAAGCGTAGTTATTATGGCGTTCCACTACATCAAGGGACAATACACATTTTTTATTGGCAGGATTTATTAAGACAAGTAGGTAAAGACGCTAGTGATATTCCTCGTAGTTGGAATAAATTCTGGGAATTTTGGCAAGCAGTACAAACACCAATTCAAGCAAAAAACCCAGATATTTATGGCTTAGGTATACCTCTTTCTGTAGAAGCTTCGGATACGTATTATTTATTTGAACAAATTTTAGAAGCCTACAACATAGCCATACTCGATTCTCAAGGTAAGTTATTAGTTAATGATGCTAGGGTACGTCAGGGTATTGCTAATTGTCTTAAATGGTATGCCGAACTTTATCAACAGGGTTATGTGCCACCTAGCGCGTTAAAGTGGTTAGACCCCGATAATAATCGCAATTTTTTAAACCGCAATGTAGTAATGGCACCTAATCCTACTCTTTCTATTGCTACTGCTTTACTTGAAAAGAGAGAAACGTATTTAAATGATTTAGGTACGATGGAATTCCCAGATCGGCTTGATGGCAATCCGATAAGACACTTAGTTTCTGTTAGACAGGCCGTAATCTTGGCAACGGCAAAAAATAAAACAATAGCTAAAGACTTCCTTACTTATCTTATTCAACCAGAAATTATCGGCAATTATCTTAAAAGTGCTGGAGGACGATATCTCCCAGTAATGACCACAGCAAAACAAGACTCTTTTTGGACAAATCCTGAAGATCCCCATGTTTCTACTGCGACTGAAACCTTAACCAAAGGTCAAACAAGATTATTCTATTCTGCTCAAAATCCTATCTATAGTTTTGTTTTGGAACAAAATATTTGGGGAAAAGCTCTTAATCGTATAGTTGTCGATGGAATATCTCCCGAACAAGCTGCCGATGAAGCGATCGCCAGAATTAAAAAGATTTTTGCAGAATGGGACGAGGGATAAGCTATTTAACAACAATTTTTTAATTGAAAAATTGAGCTGGGATTTAGATAATACTAGGTAGTTTTAGGTTGGTAGGTTCGATTGATGACCAAACAACTACGATGTTATTTTGCTCTGGCAATAGTGACGATGATGCTAGTTATTGCCTGTAACCCTGAGACTCAATTACAAACTATTCAGGTGGAGAAACCGCGATCGCCGACTCGATCGAATGTCCTTGAGATTTGGTGGGATAAAGGCTTTACCCTTGAAGAAGATGAAGCATTAGAACAAATTGTCAGTAATTGGCAGAAAGAAAGTGGTAACAAACTCAAGCTTTCTTTTTATAGTAATGATGAATTACCAGAAAAAGCCCAAAGAGCAATTCAAGCAGGCACTGCTCCAGATCTTGTGATGGGTAGTAGTGCTGAAAGAGAATTAAATCCTCGATTAGCTTGGGAAGGAAAACTTGTAGATGTTTCGGATATTATTGCGCCAGTTAAAGATTCTTATTCAAAGTCTGCCTTAGAGGCAGTTAACTTTTATAACAATGTTGAGAAAAAACGTAGCTACTATGGCATTCCAATTTCTCAGTTGACTATCCATGTTTTTTACTGGCGAGATTTATTAGAGCAAGTTGGTAAGAATGAAACAAATATTCCCCGAGATTGGAATAATTTCTGGCAGTTCTGGCAAGATGTTCAGAACGATCTGGCAAGACAATTAAAATTATCTGGACAGCAAAGTCCAAAAATTTATGGATTAGGTTTTCCTTTGTCGGCTGGAGGAGCAGATACATATTACCTGTTTGAGCAAATATTAGAAGCAAGAGATATCAGCATTTTAGATGCCGACGGTAATTTAATCATAGACGAACCCAAAGTTCGTCAGGGTATTATTGACTCTTTTAAATGGTATACCGATTTTTATATCGCAGGTTATATTCCACCTGATGCAGTTAACTGGTTAAACCCAGACAACAATCGTAATTTATTGCGACGTTCAATTGTAATGACACCTAATACTACTCTCTCTATTCCTGCTGCGGTTAGGAAAGATGCCGACACAAACTTAGAAAAACTGGGAATTATAGAATTTCCCAATAAACTAAATAAAGATCCGACACGTCATCTAGTAGCGGTTAATGCTGTAGTTTTATTAAGTGCATCTCAACATCAAGAATTAGCCAAAGATTTTTTAAGATATCTAGTCGAACCAAATACCCTGAGTAATTATCTTAAAGTATCTGGAGGACGTTATTTACCAGTTATGGATTCAGTCTGGAAAACCCTTGGCTGGGAAGACTCTGACGACGAGCATTTTTCTACCGCAGCAAAAACAGTTATTAAAGGTAAGACTCGTCCTTTCAATATCGTTACCAATCCTGCCTACGCCATTATTCTGCAAAAAAATATTTGGGGAAAAGCTCTCAATCGTATAGTTGTAAATGGAATCTCTCCCGAACAAGCTGCCGATGAAGCGATCGCCCAAATCCAAGACATTTTTGCCAATTGGGACAAAAACTAAGATTTTTCTCCTTAATTTACCTCAGTTCGACAAAGCTCAAAATTTGATAATTCATAACTTTTGAGTCACTTCAATTCCCCATTATTTCGTTGGGAAAATTGTAATTCCGAATTCCGAATTCCGAATTCCGAACTCACCTTAATTTCTTCCCTAGTTTTTCCCGATCTCGGTCTATGCTGGAAGGCGGTTCATTTTTAGTACAAATGACTTAATTTAGTTGGTATGGGAACAAAGTTGGGTTATAGTCTCAAGTCAAGGTTTAGACTAGTGGTATTGGCAATGGCGATCGCTTTTATCTCTCTAGCTTGCTCAAATCCGCTTCAATCCAAACCTCAGATAACCAATCAACCAGTACCAGAACCAACCGAACTATATATTTGGTGGGAACAGGGTTACAATCTCGAAGAAGATGAGGCGTTTCGCAATGTAGTCCAGGACTGGCAAGATCGGACTAATCACAAAGTCAAGCTATCTTTTTTTACCAACGATGAGTTAACCGTCAAGACAGAAAGAGCGGTTCGAGCCAATCAGACTCCTGACTTAATGATGACCCTCAAGGGCGATAAAATTCTTTATTCTCGTTTGGCTTGGCAAGATAAGTTAGAAGACGTTTCCGATCTGATTAAACCCGTTCGAGATGATTATTCGCAACAAATACTCCAGGCAATTACCTATAGCAACTCCCAGCAAAAAAAAATCAGCTATTACGGAGTGCCTATCTATCAGTCAACTATCTTTATTTTTTATTGGCAAAAATTGTTAGCCTCAGTCGGTTTGAATCCCAACGATATTCCTCAAGACTGGAATGGTTTTTGGCAATTTTGGCAGCACGCACAAGCCAAGCTGAAAACAGAGCAAAACCTCGACATCTATGGTTTGGGATTCTCTCTCGCCAGTGACAAAAGTGCAGATGATACTCACTATCTCTTCGAGCAAATCCTCGAAGCCTACGATGTTAATTTAATCAACGATCACGGAGAAATAGAGATCGATCGCCCCCAGGTAAGAGAGGGCATCATTAAGTGTTTGAACTGGTACGCAGAGTTATATCGACAGGGTTATATTCCGCCAGATGCCGTCAGGTGGTCAAATACCGATAACAATCGTAGTTTGCTCAATCGCTTGGTGCTAATGACTCCCAATGCTAGTCTTTCGATTCCAGCTACTGTACGTCAAGATGCTGATATCTATTACAATCACTTGGGTATCATGGAGTTTCCTCACAAACCTAGTGGTAAACCGATGCGTTATCTAGTCTCAATTCGACAGGCGGTTATTTTTAAAGACTCCCCACACAAATCTCTAGCCAAAGACTTTTTAAGCTATTTGATCCAGCCTGAAGTTACTATCGAGTTCCTCAAAGCCACTGGTTGCCGAAATCAACCCGTACAAAAATCTGTCTGGTTAGATCCTTACTGGCAAAATACTAACGATCCCTATATTGCCACGGCTACCAAAATCATAACCAAAGGCGATACGCGATTGTCTTATTTCGTGATCGACCCCGCTTATAGTCAAGTTTTAGCAGAAAACATTTGGGGAAGAGCTTTGACTCAAGTAACTGCTTGGGGAGTCGATCCCGAACAGGCAGCAGATTTGGCGATCGCCAGAATTCAAGAGATTTTTCAAAATTGGGAACAATAAAAAATTTTTATTCTCTAGTTCTTCTCGATTTCCTTTTATTTTGAAATTGTTAACAGCTAATGGACGCATTGCTATAACGCCTTACATACCTCTAGAATCCTGTTAGGAGAGTAATAAATTATTGCTCTCTATTTTTTTGTCGTCCAAGTTTTGAGATCGCAGTAGGTAAACTGGTTAAAACAGATCCTATTTATCTAGAATATTTATCGCTCGAACTGTCAAACCCTGTAGAGACGTAATATATTACGTCTCTACAATCTATCTATTTTTTTAAATGTTTTCATAATCGGATTGCAGAACAACTGTTAGATGTTGCTTGAGGAGAACGTCTTATTTCCGTATTGCTAGTTCGATATGCCGTCAATGTCACCTCACCCTTGTCATTAAACACCCAACCTTGGGCGGGAACGGCTTCTTCTGTATTTATTTTAGAGGTTAGGGGAACGGCGATCGACCCTACAGTTTGCCTTCCCCCTTGAATTGGTTCGATTAACCCAACTCGCGCCTTCTCACTATTGAGAGATTGATTAACATCGGGCGGTAAACCACCTTTTCCAGTAACGATAAATTCGCTTCCTACCCCCTGTTCGCAAGGATTTTGAGATATTTGATCTGAGGCATCTCCTACAGATGCAGGCAAGTTAATTAAACCACTAGTAGGATCGTCAAAAGTACGGTTAATAATAGTTTCGCCCGACGTGCCAAATTCAGAAGTAACCGTGAAATCATTTAGGGGGGTTTGACTATCTCGAAACTCAATCCCAAAAACTCCAGCAGCAGTAAGATCGATTCTGCCACCATCACCTTGTTCTGCATTGGCAATAATATCGCTACCATTAGTACCTGTAGGTGGAAAAGCAAAAAGTAAAAAGTCAGTATCAGATAAACCTTGGTTGATGTTGATATTACCCCCATCAGCATCACCTGATGCGGTAGCAGAAACTATACTTTCATTTTCTATACGCCAAATGTCTGAGATTTCAAAGTTAATATTTGCCCCAATATCTCCTTCACTTAGTCCAGTTTCAGCAGTGATTTGCCCCTGGTTTTGAAATAGAGAATCAACTGTTATGTTTAAATTACCTGCTAGTCCCTCTAGACTACTTACGCTAATAAATCCATCATCAGCAATAGTCAGCTTTTCAGTTTTAAGGTTTAAGTTGCCAGCAGTACTGCCTTCAATTGCTTGAACTAATAAACCTCCTTTTTCTGTTAATTGCACTGAATCATTGGCAAGGATAGTCAATGTTCCAGCTTGACCTGCACCAGAAGTATCAGCAGATATTTGTGCTGAATCTCGAACGATTAATTTTGGTGTTTCAATCGTTACATCTCCTGCATCTCCATCATTTGTTGTTTGGGCAGATACGTTACTAAAGTCATTGCTAGTTGCAAATCCACTAACTTCGACAAATTCAGAAGCACGAATATCTAATATTCCTCCTGGGTTATCACCAATAGTACGAGTTGTTATTTCTGCTCCATCACTAACAATTAATTGCTTGGTTTCAATTGATAAATTTCCAGCAGGATTTTCAGGCAAACTGGCAGATTCAGTTGTGATTCTACTAGCAAAAAAGATTTCTTCATTCGGGTCAAAAACATCAGAGCCAATTAAATCATTTGCATCCGAACCTGAAACAAAAGTTCCTCCGATTACCCGCACTGAATCGGAAGCAATTATCTCTAAATTGCCTATTCTTCCAGTGCCAACCACACCATTTGATATCGCTCCTCCATCACGAACGAATAATTGTTGGGTTTGAATGGTTATGTTTCCAGAATTTCCCCCCGAAATAGATACAGTACCCAAACCTCCTTCAGATAACTGTACCGAGTCAGAAGCCGTCACAAACAGATCGCCCCCTCTTCCTGAACCTCCAACCGTTGAAGCTGTTACTTCAGCCTCATCACCTTGAATATTCAAGCGTTCTGTTGTAATGCTAAAGTCTCCAGCGTCACCTGAACCTTCAGTGCGAGTACGTAGTAAGCCATCTGTTAGTTGAACAAACTCTGAAGTATTGATAACTAAGTTTCCTGCGTTACCTTCTCCTAATGTCTGCGTGGATATTTCTGCTCCATTCAGCACGCTCAACTTTTGAGTTTTAATTGATAAATTACCCCCATCGGCGATCGCTTCAGAGTTTACCAAACTTAAAAGACGACCAGTTTCAGCAAGTATACTACTAGAAAACTCATCATTGTCTGATGTACCTATTACTTCTACTGACTCTGAAGCAGTCAAGTTCAAATTTCCCCCTCCCCCTTCGTCTGCACTAAGAGTAGAAGCAGAAATTTGTCCTCCATCCTGAATAACTAACTTTCCTGTATTAATTGTTAAATCGCCAGCATCTGATGAACCAAATCCTAATGTAGCCGTAAACAAACCGCTAGGTTGTTCATCGCCATCTGTTCCTTTTACTTCTATTAACTCCGAGGCATTTACTGTTAAGTTTCCTCCTTGTCCTTCTCCAAAAGTACCAGCTTGCACTTGCGCTCCATCTTTGATGGTTAAGCGACCAGTTTCAATTAACAAATTGCCGCCTGTTCCTGTGATAGTTGAGGTTTCCGCGACAAAAGAATCTAATGGATTAACAAAAGTACCTAGTTGACCTGTTTCACCTTCTGTGGATATACCAGTTAATTCAACAAAATCTGAAGCGCGGATAGTGACATTACCTCCATTTCCCTGTCCTACTGTGTCGGCATTAATTGTTGCACCATTAGTTAGAGAAACTGACTTTGCTTGAACACTGATATCACCACCTTTTCCAGTCCCAAAAGTATTACTGTTAATATTTGCCTCATTGGTCAAAGAGACAGCATTATTTGCCAAAATGTTTATATTACCCGCATTACCTGAAGCAGATGAAGTGTCTATAAGGTTAGCAACGGTAAAATTACTGCGAGAATCAACTATGACAGAGCCACTATTTCCAGAAAATTCTCCAAACACATTAGTATCATTTGTTTGAATCGAAGTCACTTCAATGTTTCCACTTGATAGAGATGTATTTGGTTGGTACTGATTTGTTAACAAGACAACACCATCAGGAGAAATTATCGAAACATCCCCGATAGTAATATCTGCGCTTGTAGCTTGAGGGTTATTTATATTAGGTATTTCAGAAGAACCTAAAGGATCGGAAAGATCGGAAAAGAATAATCCTTCACCTATTATGTCAGTGTTCTCAATTCCAGTTGTATCTACACCTGCTCTTATATCCAGAGTAGGTTGAACACTACCATCGATAGATATTAATGTTCCATCTGATAAGGTGATATCTTCTACAACAAAATCTGAGGGGTCAAAGCCTGTAATTGTTACAGTGCCTGTAATTGTTACACTACCTCCTGCAAGAATATGCAGGGAATTTCCTAAGTAATTATTAAAACTAACATCCCCAGCTGAGCGAATCACAGGATCGTTTGGACTAGATAAATCTCCCAAATTTCCATCAAGCTGTTCGATCTGGAAATTACCTCTACTCCAATAATGAGCATCACCGCTAACAGCATTAGCACTGCGTAAAACTAGATCTTTACCAGAAAACAAACCACTATTGGGATGGTTTAAGGCAAAAATATCTACATTCTGATTTCCCTGAACTATTAATTTACCATTAGCAGCAGCAATAAATGGATTGTCTGTACTGTCTCTAATCTGAACTGTATCAGTAGCTTGTAAGGTTAAATCTCCCCCAGTTTGTAATTGTCCCTGTAAATCTAAATTGCCTCCAGAGAGAGTAAAATCTTGTTCTACAGCTAAATTACCTCGATTAGTTATATCTCCTGGATTTTCCCGAAAATTTGCCCCAATGGGAATACTAACCTCTAATAAGGGTGGTGCGGTCGGATTAACCGCACTAAATTCTGCCTCTCCTTCAAACAACAAACTATCGGCGGTACTAGCAAAAAACGAACCGCCAAGATCTAAACTGGCATTTTGTCCGAAAATAATCCCGTTGGGATTGATTAAAAACAAATTAGCCGTACCGTTAGCACTAATCAACCCGTCGATAGACGAAATATTACTACCCGTTACCCGATTAAAGATGTTAGCAATATCCAACCCATTATTAAACGCTGCCGAACCCAATGTGGGGACGGAAAATTCATTGAAGCTATGAAAGAGATTATCACCAACACGATCGCCCTCTTCAATAACAAAATTATCTCCGTTTTGGTTAACAGTAGTTGATGTCGTACCGTCTGGGGTTATTTGTGCTTGAGCGGTTAAAGGTAACAAGCAGCTAAGAATAGCTAAAGGTAATGTCGAGAAGAGAGAGATAAAAGCCCGTTGCATTACGATTGACTCATAGATAGTTATAGAGAAACTATAAAGTTCTTTCGTCAATTCAATTGATAATTTCTTCTAAGATTTACTTTTTGTTAAAATCCTAGGAATTTTGTAACTAATAGTTACAATGCAATGGATATTGAGGGCGATCGCCCGATCGCTTTTGGCTCGGAAACTGTTTAACTGCTACTCCCAGATGAGATCCAATTCAAACGCACGAAATAGCCAGAGTTTCCCGATTTATCGACAACTTTAGTAATATTTTTGAGTTGCAGATTAAAGGGGATGGCTGTAGTAATATATTTTTGAACGTAAATGCCAATATCGGGAGCGAGATAGTTGGCAGCTAAGGTTGCTAAACCCAAACCGATAAACTGAGGAATAGGCTCTCTCGGTAGGGTTAGGTGTGCCGTCATGGTCATTCCTGCGGTAAGTAACATTGCTACGGAGGAATTCGTACCACAGCGTGGATGTAGTGCCAGATTCCATTCTCCTTGTTGTAGACGAGTTAATGCCGAAGTGACTGCCCTTCTTAGTTTGAATGGATCGATCTCACCGTAAAGATAAAATCCTTTTTCTGTAGACAATCCGCCAATAGTTTCGTTATCAGCAGATAGATAGCTAGTGGTTAACTGACTCTTGTTAAAGTCTGTTAAACCACTTAACATCCAGACAGTAGCGTGTTCTAATGCGTGTACTTGTCGCACGATCGCGAATTCTTTTAAACCAGGAATAAAACCTAAATGTTTGATGAGTTCGGCATCTCGATCGGGATAGAAATAAGGGAAATCGAATCCTAGATGATTAATAGTGGCATCGTTCATAGTTGTTTAATCGCGATCGCGTCTTAGATCCAGCTTATTTGAAGACAATATCCTTCTGAGTTAAGACTGCTAATAATATTTGGCAACTTATCTTATTTTATCGTTTGCTTAAGGCTTGTTTGGTGGCTACTTAAATTTGCCTGAGTATTATTTCGTATATATTGTAGGGTTTTGTAGTCCACAACACAATATTTATTATTTGTTTGTTATTTAACTTTGATTTGAGTCATAAGCTTTAATAGCGATCGCTAATTCTAGTAAATTAAATAAAAGAAACTTTAACGGTAGGAATATGCTGGGCTTTTTAGGCACAATTGATGAAGCAAGAATTTGCGATCGAGCTTTGACGGCAACGGAAATTAGCTTGCTGGCAGAGGTTAAGATCTTAAACTTAGAAGAACCAGAACCACCAGCAGCAACAAATCAACTAGTCGCACAACTAAAATTAGACGAGATTTCCGTCAATAAAGCTGAGGATAGTCAAGGTAATAATCCTGGGACTTTAGGCATTGGCGCATTTTTTGAACCAGTGGTGAGGGATTTAGGAGGCGGTGTCAGCTTTGATGGTAAACATGATTTTGTGGCGATCGCCAATTCCTCCGCTCTCCATTTGGGTCTTTACCTGGAGCGGACTCTTTCGGTTTGGTTTAATGCCGATGACCTAGATAGACAAACTCCCCAAGTAACCTATATAAAAAGTGCTACGCCTGCATCACAAAAATTTACTGCCGACCACGAGTATTTTAATTATGACGGTAGAATCGACTGGCAAGACTCTCAAGCCCCCGCTTTGGGCTATCCAGGAACGTCAGTAGAATTTAAGTTCACTGGTACTAGTCTGCAAATCGAACTTTCGGAAGATAACTGGGGAAGTGAAAACTATGTAGACGTATATTTAGACGATAATCCCGAACCGATTACAATTAAGCTGCGTAGAGAAGGCGATCGACCAATTGTTTATGACATAGCCAACGGACTAGAAAATAAAGTTCACAAGGCGGTTATTTATAAGCGCAACGACTATGTAACAGGAGAATTTAACTTTCATAGCGTTATCATCGATGGGCAGTTACTTCCAGCCGAACCCGACTCACGCCGTACCATTGAAGTATATGGAGATTCTATTTCTTCTGGTATTGCCGTAGAACATCCAGTTACGGGAGTACAAGACCCATCGGGCGATACTACCAGTATTTCTAACGCCTATTATAGCTATGGCTCGATCTTAGCGAGAGACTATAATGCCGAGGTTTCTTTAGTAGCCCAAGCAGGTATTTCCTTGGTCAATGGTTTTGGCTACTGGAACACTTTTTGGAATAATGGCATGGGAGGAGAAGCTATCTATGACAAAGTTAAGCCCTTGCATGATGCTCCTGTTTGGGACTTTAGTAACTATACTCCCGATCTGGTAATTATTGCCTACGGTCAAAATGATTCTTCTACTGTGGGTAACAAGTTATCCAGTCAGGAATGGAAACAGCATTATAAACGATTTATTGCTAATTTACGGGCAAAATATCCTCATGCTTATTTTATCGGGATGTTTCCTAATATGTTCCACAATCCTCAATGGGATAACTATTTAACAGAAGCGATCGCCGAATATCGAGTTGAATACAATGACGACCGCGTTTTTTCTCTAATTCACGAGCAAGTTACCCCCGGTCATCCCCGCATTAGCGAACAAGAAACTATGGCAGATACCTTGAGAGAGTTTATTGACGGTACGCTTACCGATAATGGTTTTAATTGGGACTTGAATTAGCTATTGAATTAGCTATTTATTTGACTGGTTACTTTTGAGCAGCGCGATATTTAGCAGCTTTAGTCAATAAAGATTCCGCAAAGGCGATCGCATCTTCGGCGGAATGTCCCCCTGTAATTTGAGCTAATTCTTCTACTCGTACTTTGTGTTCGCTTAAAGATTTAACTCTGACTACTGTACGAATATCGGGGATATTGGAACTACCGTTGGTCTTTTGGGATTGAGATTTCTCTTCAATAATGGTTTTCTCGACTTTAAAATGTCCGTTCGCCATGGCTGCAATTAATGGCTGGTGGGTGACACACAATACCTGATGTTGTTTTCCCAACTGATGAAGTTTTTCGGCGATCGCACCAGCTACTTTCCCCGATACTCCCGCATCTATTTCATCGAAAATCAGGGTACTCGAACTTTCTTCTGTCCCTGTAAAACAGGCTTTTAGTGCTAGTAAAAAGCGACTCATCTCTCCACCAGAAGCAATTACCGATAGTGGCTGGATAACTTCCCCAGCATTGGGACTAAAGTAAAATACTACCTTATCCGCACCCATTGCAGTTGGAGGGGTATCAATCAGGCGACATTCAAAAATCACCTTATCCATTGCCAGGGGTTTTAATTCCTTGACTAGCTGTTTTTCTAATTTGGTAGCAGCTTTTTGGCGTAATTGAGTCAATTTTTGACATTCTTGGGTTAAATTGACTACTGCCGACTCATATTCTTGTTCTAGGGCTACGATCGATTGTCCCCCGTCCGTAATTTGGTCTAATTCTTGCTGTAGCTGTTGGCAAAGAGCGATCGCATCACTTAAATCTGGACCATATTTACGACAGATATTTTTCAGTTGTCTAATTCTCGATTCGATCTCGCTCAAACGTTCTGGATCGGCTTCTAAACCGTCGCTGTAGCTACTGATCTGTTGTCCTGCCTCAACGATCTGAGCTAACCCCGACTGTACCATCTCCAAAATTGGATTTAATTCGCTGTCATATTCGACCATTTCCATCAGACAAGATTCCGCCTTACCTAAAAGATCGGCTGCTGCTGGTTCTTCTCGATCGCCTTCGTAGAGCATTTGATAGGTTTGATGACCTAATTGTTGTAATTCTACGACATGAGAAAGGCGATCGCGCTCTTGTTCTAGCTCGTCTAACTCGTTGGCATCAGTTAATTCGGCTTCGTTTAAATCTTTTAGCTGAAATTCTAATAAATCTTGACGTTGTAATAACTCTTGCTCCGATTTAATTCTGTTATCTAATTCTTTTTTTGTCTGTTGTGCCTTATCGTATACTTTTCTGACTTTAGCTAGCTGTTTGCTAATAGATTTACCACCATAAGCATCGAGTAACTCTCTTTGTTTTTCAGCAATCAATAGATTTACCGTCTGTCCTTGAGCGGTTATTTCTACCAGACGCGATCGCAATTCGTTCATCAATTGACGATTAACCAAAACCCCATTGACTCGATTACGCGAGCGAAGATTACTCTTACCGACAGCTATTTCACGACTACAAACTAAGGTGTCTTCATCTAATACATCAATTTCTTGTTTTGTCAACCACTTATTCAAACTAGGATCGATTTGAAAAGTAGCTTCGAGGGTCGAGCGATCGCTACCCGCACGAATCATACGGGTATTGGCTTTCCCCCCCAAAACCATGTCAATAGCATCAAGAATAATTGATTTACCCGCTCCAGTTTCTCCAGTCAGAACGCTTAATCCCTGCTCTAAATTAAGTTCTAAAGAATCTACTAAAGCAAAATTATTAATTTTTAGATTGACGAGCATCTATAAAAATCAGTTAGCTTGAATCAAAATAATAAATAATTAAATAGTCACTACCAAATAGTCACTACCAGCAGTTTAGCGGAAGCGAAACTAGACGAGCGGTATTTTTTGTTTAAAGTTTTGCGATCGTTAATTATTTTAAGGGATTTTTTATAGTTGACTTGTACTAATAAAAATTTCCTATGTCTTGTCTGGTTGCCAGTTATCGCAGTACGTCTTTTGCTTAGGACAGAAAAATTTATCCCCTATTACCATAACAGTCAACAATGACCATCGGCAGAATAATCGTCTTAATTTAGATAAGATTGCTTTAGATATCGAGTAAAGATAAATAATTTAATTAATTTAATGAATTTTTCGCCTCAATTAATTGCTTTGGCTAACTATTTAGCTGGAGAATTTGATAATCAACAACAGGCTCTAGAACAGCCAGCTTGGTACGTGCATTTACGTCTCTGGATACGTCCCGTACCGATATTTCTCGCAGATAGTATTACCTTATTTGCCGAACAAGCCAACGCTATTCAACTAGATCGACCCTATCGCCCCAGAATTTTGCGTCTCAGACAAAAAGAAACTATAGAAGTAGAATTTTATATGTTTAAAGACCTTACTACCGCTCAAGGGGCAGGACAAAACCAAGATTTAATTTCACAGATCGCTCCTGAAAAAATCAAATTTTTGCCCGACTGTACTCTCAAAGTGTTTACTCAACAGCTTGCTAATAATCAATACTGTTTTGAGACCACTCCCGTGAATGATAAACCCTGTCGCGTTACCTATCAAGGAACAACTTTTCAAGTCTTCTTGGGATTTAAAGCTACTGCTTATGAATTACAAACTTACGACAAAGGCATCGATCCAGACACAGGAAGAGGAACTTGGGGTGCATTGATGGGTGCATATCGCTTTCAAAAACGTCAGGATTTTTCTGGAGACTTACAGCAGTTTTCAGAGGTAGTGAGTTAGGCAACTAATGACTAAAAAGAAGAAATGTGTCTTAGTCAAAACTGGAATAATATTAAAATTATTTATTGATTATGGATATCGGAGATTTAAGGAGCGAATATACAAGAGAAGGCTTAACGCGAGAACAACTCAGTCGAGATCCTTTTGAACAATTTGAACTTTGGTTTCAACAAGCCTGCACTAATAACTTACCAGAACCAAATGCGATGTGTTTGGCTACCGCCTCGGCAAATAGTATGCCATCACAACGGATAGTGCTGTTGAAATACTTCGATCGCCAGGGATTCGTTTTTTTTACTAACTATAAAAGCAAAAAAGCCCTTCAAATTGAGGAAAATCCCCAGGTATCATTATTATTTTTCTGGATAGCTTTAGAGCGTCAGGTGCAAATCCTGGGCAATGCTACCAAAATCTCTACCGCCGAATCTTTTAAATATTTTGTCACTCGTCCCAGAGGTAGTCAAATTGGAGCTTGGTGTTCGCAACAAAGTAGCGTCATCTCCTCGCGTCAAGTACTAGAAATGAAATTTGATGAGATGAAGCGCAGGTTTCACAATCAAGAAATCCCCCTACCTTCGGCATGGGGGGGTTATCGAGTAGTACCCCAGAGTTTTGAATTTTGGCAAGGCAGACCAAATCGTCTCCACGATCGCTTTTTATATTCTCGCTCGGATTTGGAATCTGCCTGGAAGATTGAGAGGTTAGCTCCGTGAACTACTCGACTCTCATGCTGTCGCATAGAGAGCGAGCGGATTTCCCTCTGAAGGCAGTTTAAATTACCTTCTGATTAACCTCACAAGATTCTCATAGTATCGCTATACAACTATTGTAGAAAATATAAATAGAGGTGGTTAGCGACGATGATGACCAGATCGGCAACAGTAGGATTCAAGATTGCTGAAGCCAAACAGCAAATTATCAAGCTAGAACATCAGAATGCCATACTTACTCTCAAAGACAAACGGAAACTGCAACAAATTAGAAACAATCTTCAACATCTCTACCAGATTTATGATGTCGATCTAGAAGATTAAAGCTAAAAAGGCGATCTATAGTAATTCTGCCTGGGTTATGAAAACAAGAGGTGAGGATCTAGCGACTAGCAACTAGCAGCGAAAATTTTTTCCTCAATGATTTGGAATTGCTATGATTTTGAAGAGAAAATTAGGAATTG
Source organism: Pleurocapsa sp. MO_226.B13 (assembly GCA_030064795.1). The sequence goes on from JASJEI010000268.1 coordinate 17,963, forward strand.
ATGACAAGTTAAACTTACAGCAGTTTTCAATACTTTTCTCGCTTTACTTATAATAAAATTTTCAAAAATTCAATAATCAACGATTTGCGATCTAGAGCTTGATTTGGTTTCACAGAGAAATGAATATTTTGGGTTTTATTTTATCCATTTAAATAGGAATATTTTTTTGTTTCGTATTGAAAACTATAAATTACGCTTAATATCGCTAGATTGAGCGCGGGCTAATTATTAGATTTAAACAACTATAATATTGTTTAAATTTTCAAAATATCGGGTCTGATAAGTTGTTACCTCAAGATAAAAACTATTAAAAAATAGCTGTTGCTAACTAGGTTAAGTTTTTTCAAAGCTCTATTTTTGGGCTCAGTTTAAATATTAATATATTGGTATAGCAATTTAGGTATTATTTCTGTTCAAAAGAACATCCAAAAACCAAAATTAACGATGCAAAAAATCGAGAAATTGGGTCAACCTTCCTAGTTATAAATTAAAGCCTATGCAATCGATCGCCACTAGAACTAAAACTGCTCAACCCAAAAAACCGCCAGGTGATAAGCGGATGAAGGCATTAGACATTGCCATGAAGCGGAATCACTATCGCCAAGATGCGCTGATTGAGATTTTACATAAGGCACAGGAATCCTTTGGCTATCTCGAATTAGAGATCTTGGAATACATAGCCAAGCAGTTAAAATTGCCTTTGAGTCGAGTTTACGGTGTAGCTACTTTTTATCATCTGTTTTCCCTCAAACCAAGTGGTGTACATAGCTGCGTTGTTTGTCTGGGAACTGCTTGTTATGTCAAAGGTGGAGGGAAAATAATTTCTGCTATGGAAGAAGAACTAGGTGTTCAGGCTGGTGAAACTACTTCAGATAAGCAAGTTTCTATAATGACAGCCAGGTGTATAGGAGCTTGCGGGATCGCTCCTGCTGTTGTCTTTGATGGTACTGTGACGGGGAAACAAGACCCAGAAACAGTTTTAAAACAAATCAAAGATTGGCAGTCTGACAGTTAATATTCTGTCGGTTTTGAATTGATAGGCAGAGGGAGCGAAGGGGCTGGGGAAGATGGGGAAGATGAAAAAAAGGGCAAAGGGCAAGGGGCAAAGGGTAGGGGGCAACTAACAACTAACAACTAACAACTAACAACTAACAAAAAAATATGGATTTAAATGAGCTATTACAAATTGCCGACACGGAAAGAAAAAAGCACAAGAGTATTCGCGTGCATTGTTGCACTTCTAGCGGTTGCCGAGCAGCTAATTCTTTGTCGGTAAAGGACAATCTAGCTAATGCGGTGCAAGAATCGGGAATGAGCGATCGCGTGGAAGTAGTAGGAGTTGGTTGTATGGGTTTTTGTGGGCGAGGACCTCTAGTCCAGATCGACCCTGAAGATACTCTCTATGAAGAAGTAACCCCAGAAGATGCACCCAGTATTATTGATGCCCTCAAGGTCGGGGTTGCTAAAGCCATTAAAGGCGACCCTCAACATCCATTTTTTGCCCGACAAATGCGAGTTGTACGGCAGCATACGGGCAAAGTCGATCCCGAACGCATTGAAGAATATATTGCGGTTGGCGGTTATCAGTCTCTTTACAAAGCTATCTATGAAATGACTCCTGCTGAAGTAGTTAATGAGATTAGTAAAAGTGGCTTGCGAGGAAGAGGCGGGGGCGGTTATCCCACGGGCTTGAAATGGTCAACGGTAGCTAAAATGCCTGGAGAGCAGAAATACATTATCTGCAATGGAGATGAAGGAGATCCTGGGGCATTTATGGATCGTAGTGTGATGGAAGGCGATCCCCATCTAGTCTTGGAAGGAATGGCGATCGCTGGTTATGCCCTGGGTGCCAATCATGGCTATATCTACGTCCGCGCTGAATATCCCCTGGCAATTCAACGGTTGCAACAAGCGATTAAACAAGCCAAGAAATACGGACTCTTAGGAAGTCAAATCTTTGAATCTTCTTTCGATTTTAAAATCGATATTCGCATTGGTGCAGGAGCTTTTGTCTGCGGTGAAGAAACGGCTCTAATGCAGTCCATTGAAGGTAAGCGGGGTAACCCAGTCCCCCGTCCTCCCTATCCTGCTGAGTCTGGTTTGTGGAATTGTCCCACTCTAATTAATAATGTGGAAACCCTAGCTAACATTGCTACCATTATCCGCGAAGGAGCAGATTGGTACAGCAGCATTGGCACAGAAAATAGCAAAGGCACTAAAATCTTCGCCCTGACAGGGAAAATTCGCAACAATGGTTTAATTGAAGTCCCCATGGGAATTAGTTTACGGGAAATTGTTGAAGAAATGGGCGGGGGCGTTCCCGATGGAGAAATCAAAGCCGTACAAACAGGAGGACCTTCTGGAGGATGTATCCCAGCATCGCTGCTAGATATCTCCGTTGATTATGATTCCCTGCGTAAAATTGGCTCCACAATGGGTTCTGGAGGGATGGTTGTGATGGATCGAAGCACCAGCATGGTAGAAGTAGCCCAATTTTATATGCAATTTTCCCGTGAGGAATCTTGTGGGAAATGTGTTCCCTGTCGTGCGGGAACGGTACAACTTTACGAATTACTCACTAAAATCCTCAATAAACAAGCGACTCAAGCCGACTTGAAAAAATTAGAAGCTTTGTGCCAAATGGTTAAAGAAACTAGCTTGTGTGGTCTAGGCATTGGCGCGCCCAACCCTGTTTTAAGCACCCTGCGCTATTTCTCCGAAGAGTACAAAGAGTTGATTCAAGTAGATAGTTTCAAAGGCAAAGTGACAAGTTAATTTATTGATTTTGGTTGTTTCGAGTTTCTGATTCTCACATCGATATTATTTAATCAGGAGGAAACCCATAATGGAAGGTATTAATTACACGATCGCTTTTGGTATGTGGTTAGGGATGGCTGTTATTGCGATCGCTAACGGCTATATCGGTAATACCTATGTTACTCCTCGACTGGGGGATTATGGCAATCATGTTTATAAGACACTTTTCATGATCCCCGTAATTTTCCTGTTTTCTTGGCTATATGCGAATGCTACTAGGGGTGAAACATGGTTGGCTAGTGCCTTGTTTGTTAGTTGTTTTTGGCTCGGTTTAACCATTTTGTTTGAATTCGTTTTCGGTCATTACGTTTTGAGAAATTCCTGGGAGGTATTAATAGCTGATTATCGAATTTGGCGGGGACGCTTGTGGTTATTGGTATTGATAAGTGATGCGATCGCCCCTGTGACCATAGCGTGGTTAATCAATGGTTAATCGAAGAGTCCATGGATGTAAACGTCAGCTATGCCTTCCACTACGTAGATCTATACAAATTGCTTTGGGTGCTGTAGTAATTCTAATGTTTCCCCTGCAAACAGCGATCGCTATCTTTCGCCCTCAAACACCAACAAAACCTCTATCAAATTAATTAAGTAGAATAACCAATTATGTCTGTCAGAACATTAACGATTAACAATATTCCTGTAGCTGCTGAAGAAGGTAAAACTATCCTCGAAGCTGCCAAAGAAGCAGATATTCACATTCCTACCCTCTGCTCTTTAGAAGGAGTTTCCCCCGTAGCTGCTTGTCGGATGTGTTTGGTAGAGGTTGAAGGAATTAATAAACTGCTACCCTCTTGCGTCACCCAAGTAACGGAAGAAATGGTGGTGCATACCAATACCCCCAAACTGCAAGAATATCGACGCATGGTCATCGAATTACTCTTTGCGGAAGGCAATCACGTCTGTTCGATTTGCGTAGCCAATGGGAATTGTGAATTACAAGACCTCGCTATTGAAGTCGGCATGGATCATACCCGTTTTCCCTATCGCTTTCCCGATCGCGATGTGGATGTATCTCACCCCCAATTTGGCATCGACCACAACCGTTGTATCCTCTGTACTCGCTGTGTACGTGTCTGCGATGAAATCGAAGGAGCGCACGTATGGGATATAGCCCAGCGAGGTGCTAATGCTTATATCGTGTCTGGTTTGAACCAACCTTGGGGAGAAGTTGATGCTTGTACTTCTTGTGGCAAATGCGTTGATGCTTGTCCGACGGGGGCAATTTTCCGTAAAGGAACTACCACCGCCGAAAAAGGACGCGATCGCGCTAAATTACAGTTTTTGGTTAATGCGAGGGAAAAACATCAATGGACGAGGTAATTAGTTCGGAATTAGTAGGGGCGATTCCCTAAAGGACTCCTAAAGGATACCGTGACCGTAGGGAATCCTTTAGGGCTTCGCATATCGCTTCGCTTCGCGCGATGCGCAGCGAGTCCTTTAGGGCGAATCGCCCTTACAAAAATTCGGAGTTGAACAAGGAAAGAATTAACAATGACTAAAATTAAATTTGCCACGGTTTGGTTAGCGGGATGTTCGGGTTGTCATATGTCTTTTCTCGATATGGACGAATGGCTGCTCGAACTGGCTAAATATATCGATGTAGTCTACAGTCCCGTAGGTTGCGACCTTAAAAAATATCCAGAGGGAGTTGATGTCTGTTTGGTTGAGGGGGGAGTCGCCAATCAGGATAATCTGGAACTAATCCGCGAAGTTAGAGCGAAAACCAAGATTTTAGTTTCCTTTGGTGATTGTGCAGTAACGGCAAATGTACCAGCAATGCGGAATATGTTAGGTGGTGCTGAACCAGTGTTAAAGCGGGGTTATCTAGAATTAGCCGATGAAACACCGCAATTACCCCACGAACCTGGAATTGTCCCCGAATTACTAGAACGGGTTCTTCCCGTCCATGAAGTAGTAGCTGTCGATATTTTTATGCCTGGATGTCCCCCCGATGCTGCGCGAATTCGGGCAACTATCGAGCCACTACTCAAAGGAGAACAACCCAAGATGGAAGGACGGGACATGATCAAATTTGGCTAACTACTAACTCCTGTACGGACGTTCCATGGAACGTCCTCTACGAACTCCGAACTATTAGCTGTAGAGGAAACTATGACAAAAAAAATAGTAATCGATCCAGTTACACGAATTGAAGGTCACGCCAAAATATCTATCTATTTGAATGATGAGGGAGAAGTTGACGATGCTCGCTTTCATGTAGTGGAATATCGAGGCTTTGAAAAATTCTGTGAGGGCAGACCATTTACCGAAATGGCAGGTATTACGGCTCGAATTTGTGGAATTTGCCCAGTCAGCCATCTCCTCGCTTCGGCAAAAACTGGAGATAAAATTCTGGCGGTAAACATCCCCCCCGCTGCGGAAAAACTGCGACGACTGATGAATTTAGGACAGATTACTCAGTCTCATGCCCTTTCCTTTTTTCATCTTAGTAGCCCCGACTGGCTCTTGGGTTGGGATAGCGATCCAGCACAACGCAATATTTTTGGCTTAATTGCTGCCGATCCCGATCTGGCTAGGGCTGGAATTCGTCTGCGACAGTTTGGACAAACGGTAATCGAACTTTTGGGAGCGAAGAAAATTCATGCAGCCTGGGCTGTTCCTGGTGGTGTACGATCGCCTTTATCCCCAGAAGGAATTGCTTGGATTCGCGATCGCCTGCCAGAATCCCGCGCTACAGTAACAATGGCTCTGGACTTATTTAAAAACCTGATGGCAAGCTTGACTACGGAAATCGAGCAATTCGGTCATTTTCCCTCTTTATTTATGGGTTTAGTCGGTAAAAACGGTCTATGGGAACACTATGGCGGTACGATTCGCTTTAGTGATAGTCAGGGTAATATTGTTGCCGATGGACTCAGCGAAGACAATTACCAAGATTATTTAGGGGAAGCAGTAGAGAAATGGTCTTATCTCAAATTTCCCTACTACAAACCTCTTGGCTATCCCGATGGCATCTATCGAGTTGGGCCTCTAGCGCGAGTTAATATTTGCTCTGGTTTTGGTACGCCAGAGGCAGACAAAGAATTAGAGGAATTTCGCGATCGCGCTGGTGGTGTTGCTACTTCTTCTTTCTTTTATCACTATGCCCGTCTGATTGAAATCTTGGCATCCCTAGAACGAATTGAACGGCTAATTGACGATCCAGACCTTACCTCCCAACGCATTCGTGCTACTGCTGGCATTAACCAACTGGAGGGGATCGGGGTTAGTGAAGCCCCAAGAGGTACTCTATTTCACCATTATCGAGTCGATGAAAATGGCTTGATTGAGAAAGTTAATTTAATTATTGCTACGGGACAAAATAACTTGGCAATGAATAAAACTGTGGCTCAAATTGCCAAACATTACCTCCAGGGAACAGAAATTACCGAAGGAATGCTCAATCGAGTCGAAGCGGGAATTCGAGCTTTCGATCCTTGTTTGAGTTGTTCTACTCACGCAGTAGGGCAGATGCCTTTGCACGTTCAACTGGTTGGGGCTGACGGGAATATATTGAATGAGGTTTATCGGAATTAAGTGAATTGACAAAATTAATTCAAACCTGTCTTAGAAACTGTTTGTAAAGTAAATCTTAAAAACCAAAAAAGTGGGGAGGTAGGTAGATAGGGAGTAGAGACGCGATATATGAGGGGCTGTTTCTTGAGGAAACCTCAAGAATTTATAAGCCCCGTCGCGTCTCTAGAAGGGAGGTAGGGAAGTATTAGTCCCCAAATCCCCAAGTCTCCAAGTTCCCAAGCGATAAAATTCCAATAGATATGCAGTTTAATTTTTTGTTTACAAACACTCTCTTAAGAGTAATGTCCAACTTCTCTTTGTAAAACTCAACTTAAGGAGCAATTATTTTCTGTTAAATTTTGTTTTTTAAGCACATGTCTATCACTGAGATCTTGCACCTAACCTGTAATTGACTTGTGGTATCAGGGAAAGGGGTAAAGGTTAAGGGGAAAAGGATTATAAATTGATTATCGCTTCTGAATTATTAAGTTTTTTTGTACTGGTGCAAGATGTGAGTATCAGCAAAAAAGACTTAGTTAAACTAGTTATCTAAAAAGTAGATTGCAAACCCCAAATAGTAGAAGAAATTTATCAATCTTTGAAACAAAGTGAAAGTGTTAATCAACCTAACTTTGGTACTTTTTATCTTAAACAGCATCGTGATTGATGTGCTTTTGAGTTTAATCCTTCTCAGAAGTTAAGAAAAATGTTTGGTTAGTCATCTACTTATAAAGGACAGGTTTAGAGTAATTATTTAATCTAAAAGAATAATTGCATCTATTTTCTGTAAGCTCGTTATCATTACCAACAAGAAAATTAATATTTGCTTAATGGCAAATTAGCTAATGTTAAGGTGATCTCTAAAACATAATTTGTTTGAATGATTTATGTAACATGAGTATAGAATTATTGACCGCAGAAAAGCTGTTAGAGATGGCTTTGGGTGGAATTGCTGGAAATGCTGCCAGTGAAGGTGTCAAAAGATTATGGCAGGCGATCGAAAATCGTCTGCGGAAAAATCAACCTGTTATTGAAGCAGAGATAGTTGAATTGGAACAAAACCCTACTCAGGAGAAGTTAAAATCTTTAGAACCTTTTCTGCAAGTTGAAATGTATAAAGATAAGCTATTTGCCGAAGAGATAAGCAAATTAGCCCAAGAAATAGCGAAGGCTAACAGTGGAGATACTATTACTACAGGCGAGATTAAAGCCGAAACTGGTGGGGTTGCTGCTGCCAAGATAGATGCACCTGGTAGCAGATTTGGAGGAAAGGATACTCATCTTCACTTAAAAAAGAATTAACCCCAGAAGAAGTTGTCGAAGTCGCTTACAGACTTGAACAAGCTAAGTCTCAAGTTGCTACTTCTGCCAATCTCATTACTACTCCCCCCAATCTCGAAAACTGGGTAGAGAGAGAGGAAGAGATTAACGATATACAATCGTGGGTGAAAGATCCTAAAATCCACACTTTTGGCATTCAAGGATTGGGAGGTACGGGAAAATCCACCATAGCTAGTTATCTCTATCAAAATATCGACTTTGCAGACAAATACAAATTTTGGGCAGATGTCAGCCTCAAACCCGACTTTACTATCTTTGCTGAAAAGGTAATTACCGCATTTGGTGGTAAGGTTACTCTGCCGATAGATATTACTCAGTTAATTAATCACTTGCTTTATCTTCTCAGTCAGCGTCGCTATTTGCTAGTAATCGACAATCTAGAAACTCTAATTGATGTAGAAAAAAACTGGCAAGATGAATATTACCAACAATTTTTTAATCGTTGGTTGCAACAGGGAAAAACCAGCACTCTTCTGATAACGACGCGAGAAAAACCCCAATCATTTCAAGGCTTAGAGCATTGGTATTCTTTGGGAGGGATGAAAATTGCTGAAGGGATTAAGTTATTAACCAAGCTAGGAATAAGAGGAACAGAAGCAGAATTAGAAAAGTTTGTGAGAGACATAGGAGGACACCCTCTTACTATCAAGTTAGTAGCAGGATATTTAAGAGAATATTGCCAAAGTCAGTTAAGTCAAGTTGCCGAATTAGGATTGGAACAGTTCGATCTGGTTTACGAAGAAGCATCAGGATTGCACCGCAACCAACAAGATGCTCGTCTGTCTTGGATCATTCAACAGCACCTCAACAGATTAACCCCAGAACAGAAAAACTTTACGCTCGATTTGAGCGTCTATCGCCTACCGTTTAATCGCGAAGCAGCAAGTTATATGTGGATTGAAGAAGAGATAAAACCGATAGTAATTCAGAAAAAGCTTCAGGAATTATGCAATCGTTCTTTATTAACCAAAACTCAAGATAACCAATATCTCTTTCCAGCTTTAGTACAAGAATATCTTTACCAGCAACAAAAACCAAATTTAACTACTGCCCATCTGCAAGCAATTGAATATTATCAACTTCATCTGAAAGAGGAAGCATATTGGCAAGTTCGAGAAGATGTTAGCGAATACCTAGAAATTATTTATCATTACTGTGAATTAGAACAGTATGCTCAAGCTAATGATGTTCTCAATGCCTGTTTTGAGTTTCTCAAACTGCGGGGTTATTATTCGGTTTTGGTAGAACTCTACGAAAAGTTAGCCGATAGATGGCAATTTAATTTAAAGCCAGAAGAAAGATATGATTATGCTTGGGTATTAACTAATTTAGGTACAGTTGAACGTTACTTAGGAAAAGTAGATCGCACTATAAAATTTTATAATCAATCGCTAGCAATTTTTCAAGAGATCGGCGATCGCTCTGGCATTGCTAATTCTTTAATGGGTTTAGGCATTGCTTACTACTCTCTGGGAGACTATCAACGAGCCATTGACTACCATCAGCAGTCCTTAGCGATTCAACAACAAATCGGCGATCGCTCTGGCATTGCTGCTTCTTTCAATAATTTAGGCACTGCTTACGGCTCTCTGGGAGACTATCCAAAAGCGATTGACTACTTTCAGCAGT
>JASJEI010000269.1 GCA_030064795.1 Pleurocapsa sp. MO_226.B13
CGCTACTGTAATGAAACAGACTATCTTGCTTTTGCTTAAGATTGGTGTGTCCGCCTTTGGTTATCTCTACTTTACAAGCAACGCTACTCTCGCTCAAGTTACCTCTGATGGCACAGTCAACACACAAGTCAATCAAAATGGCAACGTTGCCGAAATAATGGGAGGGGAGACGAGAGGTAGTAATTTATTTCATAGCTTTCAGGATTTTTCTGTCCCTACGGGTAATGAAGCCTTTTTTGATAATGCTAATAATATCTCTAATATTTTTAGTCGTGTTACTGGCGGGAATATCTCCAATATCGATGGTGTAATTCGAGCTAATGGCAGTGCCAGCTTATTCTTAATTAACCCCGCAGGGATTATCTTTGGCGAGAATGCCAGATTAGACATAGGTGGTTCGTTTTATGGCAGCACTGCAAGTAGCATTTTGTTTGAAGAGGGTGAATTTAGTGCGGTAGATCATCTCGAACAGCCAATATTAACGATTAATGCACCTATCGGTTTGGGTTTTCGCGACGAACCAGGGAATATTATTAATCGTTCAGATTTATCAGAAACAAGAATTTTTGTAGAAACAGATATTAATGGTGAAGATGTATATTATGAATATCCACGCGATCGCATTGGATTAAAGGTTAGTCAAGGCAACAACATTGCACTTATTGGCGGTAATGTTTCGATAGAAAAGAGTGGCATCACCGCCCCTGGAGGTAGAGCGAGTTTGGGCGGTTTATCTCAATCTGGAGTAGTAACCTTTAATGCAGATGGTAGTTTTATCTTTCCTGAAGAAATCGAAAAAGCGGATTTATCATTGATTAGCGATGGCGATAGTTCTGGTGGGCTGCGCCCTAGTGTAATAGACGTTGGCTTAAGTGCGGGTGGATTTATCGATCTTAATGCTCGTGATTTAGTTATTAGAAATAGTACTATATTCTTGGGAATTGAAGCAGGTTTATCTGACTCGGTAGGGGGAGATATTAATCTCAATGCTGATTCTATGGTGTTAAAGAATTTATCCGTCAAGTCTACTGTATTTAATGGAGAAGGAAGAGTAGGAGATATTAATTTAAATGCCGATTCTCTAGTTTTAAATAATTCTCGGATAGAATCTACTGTATTTAATGGAGAAGGAAGAGTAGGAGATATTAATTTAAATGCCGATTCTCTAGTTCTATATAATTCTTTTTTAAGGTATACTATATCTAGTAAAGAAGGAAAAGGAGGAGATATTAATTTGAATGTTAATTCTCTAGTTTTAAATACTTCTTTTATAGACTCTAGTAGAGTTGCTAGAGAAGGAATGGTAGGAGATATCAATTTAAATGCTAGTTCTATTTCTTTAAATTATTCTTGGATAGAATCTACTGTATTTTATATCTTTAATCCTGGAGCAGGAAACTTAGGAAATATTAATCTAAATACTGATTCTCTTTCTTTGAATAATTCGAGAATTATTTCTGGTATGATTATAAATGGGAGATTTGATCAAGAGATTGTTATTGAAGGAGATCTTAATTTTGGAGATATTGCGATCGATACCAATTCTTTGGTTTTAAATAATAATTCTTGGATTGTTTCCACTCTAAATTATCATCTGGTAAATCACGGTGGAGATATTTTTCTTAAAGGCGATCTTAATTTTGGAGATATTGAGATCGATGCTAATTCTTTGGTTTTAGATAATAACTCTTTAATTATTTCTGACATGAATACAACTCTGTATGAAGGAGATATTTTTTTTGAGGGAGATCTTGATTTGGGAAATATTGATTTAAGTACTAATTCACTTTCAATTGCTAATAATTCCGATATTATCACGCAAACCAATACATCAGCCAACGCAGCTAATCTACAAATTTATGCTACAGAATCAATAAAAATAAGTGGAATTAATAGTAGTATTTCTAGTCAAACTGGTAATTCTGGAAATGCTGGCAAGATAAATATTAATACTCCGAAACTAACCATTGTAGATAATGGTCAGATAAGTACTAGTAATTTCCTCAACGAAACTTGGAAAATTACTTTTGATGGTAGATTAACCAGAAATATACTAGACCAACAAATTGAAGGTTTAGGAGATGCAGGAACAATAAATATTATAGCTAATAATGTCAGTTTAAAGGATAGAGGTGGTATTACTGCTCTTTCTTCTGCTGGTGATGGAGGAAATATTAACCTTCGAGTCGATGATGTTTTATCTCTCAGAAATAATAGTAAGATATCTGCAACGGCAGGAGAATTAGAAACTCCTGGTAATGGAGGCAATATTGATATTAATTCTAAATTTATCGTTGCTTTTCCTAATAGTAATAACGATATTACAGCCAATGCTTTTGAGGGTGCTGGAGGAAATATTACTATTGCTACAGAGGGGATTTTCGGAATCCAAGAACGTCCTCAAAATTACCGAACCAATGATATTACTGCTAGTTCTGAGATGAGTAGATCTAATAATGTTTTGATTACTCCTGCCGATCTTAATTCCGTTCGAGGTGCGACGGAATTACCTAATAATGTAATTATGAGCGAGGAAACAACCACCCAAGCTTGTCAAGCTAACAGAGAAACAGCAGCCAAGAATGGACTTAGTATTACTGGTAAAGGCGGTATTTCTTTCGCACCAGATTTGCCCTTGAATTCTCATAATATTTCTGTCAATGGAGAGTATACCAATTCTACATCTGTCATTCCTCAACCCATAGAAACTAGTAAGGGAAAAATACAGCCAGCTAGAGGAATCAAACTAACTGAAACTGGAGAGATAATTTTAACTCCATATCGGACTAACAATGCAGGGGAAAGAATTCCTGAAGTTTCGATTAATTGCGATCGCATCTAAACCAAATGTTAATCGCTTATATCAATACTAAGATAATTTACACAAATACAAAATAACCTTGTATTGCCTGTAGCATTTCTATTAGTCATGCCCTCGAAACTTACTACTCGCTACTGTAATGAAACAGACTATCTTGCTTTTGCTTAAGATTGGTGTGTCCGCCTTTGGTTATCTCTACTTTACAAGCAACGCTACTCTCGCTCAAGTTACCTCTGATGGCACAGTTAACACGACTGTCAATCAAAATGGCAACGTTGCCGAAATAATGGGAGGGGAGACGAGAGGTAGTAATTTATTTCATAGCTTTCAGGATTTTTCTGTCCCTACAGGGAATGAAGCCTTTTTTGATAACGCTAATAATATCTCTAATATTTTTAGCCGCGTTACTGGCGGGAATATCTCCAATATCGATGGTGTAATTCGAGCCAATGGAAGTGCCAGTTTATTCTTAATTAACCCCGCAGGTATTATCTTTGGAGAGAATGCCAGATTAGACATAGGTGGTTCGTTTTATGGCAGCACTGCAAGTAGCATTTTGTTTGAGGATGGAGAGTTTAGTACAGTAGATAATTTAGAAGAACCAGTATTAACGATTAATGCGCCTATTGGGTTAGGTTTTCGCGATGAACCAGGAGATATTATTAATCAAGCAGGTTTTACAGAGTTAGAAAACGGAGAAAGTATTGAAGAAGCTGGTTTAGAGGTTAATCGAGGTGAAGCAATTACTTTAGTTGGTGGAAATATTAACTTGGAAAATGGGAGGTTAACAGCACCTGGAGGAAGAATAGAGCTTGCAAGTCTAGCTGGAGAAGGAACAATAAGTTTTAATGAGGATTTAAGTCTCAACTTCTCAGATGAATTGACTAGAAGCGATGTCACCTTAACTGGTGTAGCTGAAATTGATGTTACCTCTGGTGGTGGCGGAGAAATTTTGATATTTGCTAATAATATCAATGTTTTGGGCGGTAGTGATATTTGTGCGGGAATAGGTGCGGATGCTGCTTGTGGTGGAAGAGCAACGGATTTTGGTTCGCCTAATGCTCAAGCAGGAGATATTTTTTTTAACGCGATCGATACCGTTACTATTGATGGTGGTATTAGTGATGTTAATAATAATGTTAATTTTAATAGCCTGGGTAATGGTGGTAATATCAATATTCAAACAGGCTCTCTATCGGTAACTAATGGAGGCAGAATCAATACCATTACCGCAGGTGAAGGTAATGCAGGTACTATTAAGATAAACGCTACCGAGCAAGTATTCTTGGCAGATAGTGTAGACAATACTTTTACTAGTCTCCGTAGCAATATAGCTTCAGATGGTATTGGTAATAGTGGCGGAATCAATATCAATACTGATTCTTTGTCTGTTCAGGATGGCGCACAGATTCAGTCCTTTATTTTGGGTGCTGGTAATTCGGGAAAAATTACTATTAATGCTAATTCGATAGAATTTTCTGGTAGAGATATTAATGATTTTCCCAGTGGTGCTTTTAGTAATATCCAGGCTGATAATACGGGCAATGTCGGTATGGGTAATGCAGGGGGGATAGATATTACTGCTAATAGCTTAGTAATGAGCGATCGCGCTCAATTTTTGAGCAATACTGGCGGTGTGGGTAATGCTGGAGATATTAATCTTCAAATAGCTGAGAATACCTATCTCTTTAATTCTTCTATTTTGAGCGAAGTTAGCGCACCAACAGAAGATAGCGCAGGTGGATTTGGTGAAGGTGGTGATATTAAGATCACGACAAATTCTTTCTTACTTCAAGATGGTTCAGCTTTGTTGGCTGATAGTGAAAATGTTGGAAATGCGGGAAATATCAAGATTGATACCAATAATTTTAGTATGGGAGGTAGAGGTGTTTCTGCTGGTAGAGGAGCTACAAATTTAGTCCCCAGTCAAATCACGACAACGGTAGAACCGCAAGCCATTGGTGATGGCGGGAACATAACTATTTCTGCTTCTTCTCTGGTTGTGAACAACGATGCTTTCATCAGTGCTACTACTTTCGGGCAGGGTAATGCAGGAATTATCGATATTTCAGCAGAAGAAATAGAGCTTGCAGATGGAGGAGGAATTATTGCTGAAACAGCCTTTGGTGAAGGTGGAAATATTTTCTTAAATGTAGACAATAGTTTAACTTTACAAAATAACAGTCTAATTTCTGCTCGAGCTTTTGATCGAGCTGATGGAGGCAACATAAACATCAATACGGAATTTATTATTGCCTTTCCCAATCAAGTAGATGGAAATGGTAGTGATATTATTGCTAGTGCTGCTGAAGGAGATGGAGGTAACATTAATATCAACGCTGACTCTCTATTTGGTATCCAAGAAGGTCGAGCTATTAATAATAATAGAACTAATGATATTGATGCTAGTTCCGAGTTTGGTTTAGATGGTAATGTCTCAATTTTTACTCCTGACATTAATCCCGTTCAAGGTGTAACAGAATTACCAACTAATATTGTTGAGCCAGCAGAAACAGTAACACAGGCTTGTCAACCTAATGATGGAACAGTAGCTGAGAATGAACTAAATCTTGTCGGAAAAGGCGGTATTCCTCCCGAACCAATAGCACCTCTAGATTCTCATAATATTTTTATCGGCGGTCAAACTAATCCTACTTCTACCATACCCAAACCTATTGAAACTAGTCAGGGGAAAATTCAACCAGCTAGGGGGATTAAAGTAACTGAAACTGGAGAGATAATTTTAACTGCATATCGGACTAACAATTCAGGGGAAAGAATTCCTGAAGGAGCGATTAATTGCGATCGCACCTAAAGCAAATTTTAATATTTGAAACAGGGCGTTTGGTACAACGCCCTCATAAGATTTATCGGTTAAGATTAGCAAAATTTTGATATAAATCGTCTATTTTTGTTGTTTCTTGGGCAACATCTGATTCTAGCTTTTCTAATCTGGCTATTTCTGCTCCCTGATTGATTTCTACACTTTGTTTTTGCTCTACCAGGTTATCTAATTCTGCCTTGCGGGATTGAATATCTTCGTTCATGCGGGTATTAATTTCCTGTTCGTATGCCTTGAAGCATTCGGCGATCGCTTGGGCTACCTTGGGAGATTGTTCTTTAGCTACCTGGGGTAAATATTTAACTAACTGTTTACGGGCTGTTTTGACTAATTCTTTACGGCCTTGATCGGCTTGAAATATGCCAATGCCCAAACCTAATAAGGCAAAGCCAATTGGCCCTAATACTACCCCTGTGATGGCAGTAATAATCGTGCTGACACCATAAACGGAAATAAAATTGAGCATAATGTTTTTCCAATCAAATCCCGCACCTGCCATTGCCACCCCTGCTAAATTACCTCTAGCTAGGGAAAAGATTCCTGCTGCCCATTTTGCCCAACTAGGAGAGTTATCTTCGGAATTGAGTTTATTGACGCGAGGAATTTTTTGTCCTGTAAGTTTTTCAGTTATTTTGTTGGTAACTTTGG
This sequence comes from Pleurocapsa sp. MO_226.B13, assembly GCA_030064795.1. Next base: position 6,312 of record JASJEI010000269.1, read on the forward strand.
TGTAGTTTACGCCATAGCTAGTAGCAATAGTCGATAGTTGAGCAAAGGCATTTTCCATATCTTTTTCGGCACCCCGACTCCATTCGGCTAGTTTATCGTTAACATAGCGTTCAAAAGCTACGTTTAATTCTCTCTCAAATACTTCTAGTTTTCCAGAAGAAAGGAAGTCCAGGAAATTGAGACTGGGTTGATAGCGAATAAAGTCCGTCTCAAAAGTCTCGCCCAGATTAACGATAAAGTCATGAAAAGATTTCCCGATCGCCCTGGATTTTTTGTTGCTAATTCTTCTGATTTCCTGCTTGAAATCCTCGCAAATCTCATTGAGTAATTCAAACTCTGGGGCAACAGAGGCTATTTTCTCTTTTAAATCGTTAATATCTGATTCTAATAAGGGAATCCTACGGCCTACTGCTTCTTTGACGTTATTGTAGGCTTGTTTGGTTAAAATTTTGGCTTGACGCAGTTCGGCGATCGCTCTTTCTTGAGTTAAAAAGATGTTCAATGCCCCCAAAAACTCAGGAAAACCCGTTCCTTCTAGATCCGCATTGGAGTCTTTGATTCTTCTGCGTAGAGCTTTCAAAGAGCAAATCGGAAACACCCGTTCGTCGTATAGATCGCGCTCTTCTATCTGGCAATATTCTGCCAAGTTAGCTTTAAATACTCGTTGTAGTTTAAACTCAGCTTCGGCTAATTCTTCTGGATCGTCTGGATCGATTAAACTCTCTTTGATCTGATCCCAGGCATTAATCAGGAAAAAAACCGTCAAACCTCGATCTTTTATATAATTTTCTAAATAACGTCTTTCCCCTAAAGTACAGGGTTGAGTTGCCCTTAAGACAAATAAAATTACATGACAATTATTAATATATCCCAGGGATAATTCATTACGGGCTTCGGTATCATTTAAGCCAGGACTATCGACAATTTCTACCCCTTTTTCTAACAAAGCCAAAGGATATTCGACAATGGCATGACTGACATTAGGAAAAGCCAGCTTCTTTTCTTGTTCCAGACGCTTAGCTTCCGCAGGATCGATGGTATAGCGATATTTAAAAGTTTGAAAATCTACCAATTCTGGTTCGGTATCGTCATTAAAATAAACTGTGACTTGCTTTTGTTCGCCATAACGCAAGACAGTCAAAATTGCCGTACAAGGGTTGACATCACTCGGTAAAATATTCTCACCGATCAAAGCATTCAAAAAAGTACTTTTTCCCCGCTTCATATCACCCAATACCAAGAGGCGAAATACTCCCTCTCTTAAATTTGTACCTGCTTTTTTAAGATCTTCGATATCTCTTTCTAGTTCTAACTTTCCCGATTCATTTTGACCAATCTGTTCTGCATCTTCCAGAGAATGAACAATTACCGCCATAGAATTAGCAATCTCGGCTCTTACTCGAGCGACTTTACCAAGATCGTTAAGAAAGCTTTGAGTTTCAATTTTCATTTCTTTGATAACTTTTAATAGCTGTGTTGATATTGATTATCGATAGAGTCATGTGTTGCTTTCTACTATGGTAATCGCGATCGTTAAAATCTTCGATTTTGTGATTGCGATCTGGAGATAGAAATTAAAGCAACCAAGTACTTATTATCACTGTTAACAAGTTAATCAACTCTAAAATATGGAAATATCAGGCTGAGGAGATTGATTAAGAGCATATTTCACCACGATTCTCCCCTCGAAGTCTAATTGCTCTGATTCTAGAATTGGCGATCGCGGATATCTTAGAAAATAATCGTCTCTTTACTCTCCAAAACTATTCAACCAATACCAATTTATTATTTTTTGTTAGTTAAACTCCAGCCATTATCCGATTTTTATCCAAGTTAATTCTTACGGTGACTTACTTGCTTTGGCGTAGTAATATTTAGCTTCAAAGTTGGGAAAAATATCCTCGAATAATTTATTTAATATTGCTTAAACCTTCAAAATATCCTGTTATTTTGCTCTATATATCGTTGACAGTTAACAACTAATTTTAGACATTATTGGAGTAAGTTTTTGGACTCTAAACCTAGAACAATATTTGCAATTAAAAGCGGTGATAAATAAAAAAATAATCTTAAAATAAGCGATCTGACTTGATAGAAAATTATTTTTTGCATAGTAGTAAATAGAACGCGAAATCCTTACTAGCTATTAATACGGATACTTTATCGTTCATAATTAAGCCGTTTTGCAAGGCTTTTCGACTTTTGACGCTACTTCACAAAAGATTTAAATCCACCAAGTCTTCAAACAAGCTTTAAATTTCTCACCCAGAAAAACATCTTAAATTTATGGCATCTCTTTGAGTAATATGTTTATATTTAATTAGTAGCACTTGGTATTATTACTTAGTTGAAAACATCGAACTCAAATTAACAACAAAAACTATAGCAATGCTTTTACTGAGTTCTAGGTATAAGCTAAATCTTTTTACTAAAAATAATTTGAGATTGATATCAAATAAAAAATAATAACTAAATTTTATTCAACTACTTTATTTGCTACTTTTAGTTTTTTAAAACTTAGAAATCGATCACACTAATATTGCAGGATCAAAATGAATACTATCAACTTTAATCAAATCGGTTCTATTAATGGTATTAATGGTGGAGCGAAAGTTATAGATAATCCAACTTCACTTCAGTTTGGCCCAGATGGAAGGCTTTATGTAGCCGAACAGAATGGTTCAATTAATGCTTTTACAGTTACGCTTCAAGATGGTGAATATATTGCCACAGATCACGAACAGCTAGTACTACCAAATGGTAGTGAGGTTGTAAAATCAATTCAAAATCATAATGACGACGGTTCTATTAACAATAATATTGACAACCGACAGGTCACTGGAATTGTTGTCACGGGAACAGCAACCAATCCCATACTTTACGTTTCCTCTAGCGATCCGCGTATTGCTGTCAATGGCGAAAAACAACTCGACACAAATTCAGGCGTTGTTACGCGGGTAACTTGGACTGGAACTGAGTGGGAAGCAGTAGATATTATCCGTGGACTACCGCGATCGGAAGAAAATCATTCAGTAAACGGCATGGTTCTCAGCCCAGATGGAACGAAGCTGTATCTAACAGTCGGTGGAAATACTAATAATGGTGCGCCTTCTAAGTTTTTTTCCTATACAGGAGAATATGCTTTATCTGGTACAGTTCTTGAAATTGACCTTGTCGATCTCGAAAGTCGTTCGATTTTGACAGATTCGGCGGGCGGTCAAAATGGTGCATCGCGTCAGTATATTTACGATTTGCCTACTCTTGATGACCCAACCGTTGTCAATGGTGGAAACCAAGAAGATAGCAATGGACTAGACATTGCTGGACCCTGGGGTGGTAACGATGGCTTCAATATGGCAGTCCTACCAGCTGATGCGCCTATGCGAATTTACGCAGACGGTTTTCGCAATCAGTACGATATCGTGTTGACAGAAAGCGGACAATTTTACACTGTTGATAATGGCTCAAATAATAATCTTGGCGGTAATCCACTAGATTCTAATGGTATTCCTACTGACCAAGCGGGTGCTGGAGAAGCTACAAATGCAATTAATGATGGAGGAACTGGCGACCCCGAACCTCTATTTTTGATTGAAGATGGCGGATATTATGGTCATCCAACTCCAGTTAGATCTAATCAAGATCTTTCCTGGACAGTTTATGATGACAATGGTAATCCCGACACATCTCTAACACAATTTTCTGTGGATAATCTTGCCGATTTAGTTCCCGATGGGGTTGATATCCAGAACGGTTTTGTGATCGATCCAAGTAAATTTACCGACGATCAGGCAAGACTGCTCGAAAGTGGAATTCGCGTCAAACGCAATGGCCCAGATAGTAACAGTCTTGTTAACTTGGGGTCATCCAGCAATGGTCTTGCTGAATATACGGGGAACTCTTTTGATGGTGCTTTGAAAGGAGCGTTACTGGTGACTCAGTTTAACGGTAATGTGACCCTGCTTAACCTCAGTGAAGATGGAACCACCTTAGAGCCTTTGGTCGATCCTGGTGATGACGGTATTTTGGGTACATCGGATGACGAAACCATCGACACTGATGGAGTATTTCCACTAATCACGGGACAGTCACTACCACTTGATGTGACTGTCGGTCCGAATGGTACTATTTGGGTAGCCGAGTTTGGCCCTGACAACATTAATGTGTTTGCACCTTCAGACATCGAAGTACCAGACGATCCAGATTTTGACAATGATGGCATACTTAACATCGAAGATCCATTTATTCGCGATGCTTCTAATGGTGGTTCGGTTCTTATTTTCCCAGGTCAGACATTTCTCTGGGATTTTGATGCCAACCAAGACAATAATCTGCCTGGCCCTGATGGTTATGGTGGTGGTCTAACTGGAGTAATGATTGATGGCTCCACAGATTTCGAGCAATTTTTTCAAGAGCCTTCTACTTTACCCGATCAACTCGTTAAGCTTGACAACATTAAATTTGCTACTGCTGCTGGAGGTGGTACAACCGTAATCGAATCTGTCTCCAATGGCGATCCACTTGTAACTAGTAATGATGGAGAGTATTTATTCCACACTGGTGTGACTATTACACCTACGGTGGATAAATTCACAGTTAAGTGGAGTGTGTTTAATCCAGCCAACCTTTTGACAGGAGAGTCTCAGCAAATAGGAGGCTATATTGGTACTGGCGATCAGAGCAATTATCTTAAGATTGTCGCCATACAAGACCCTGCTGGTGAAATTCAGGTCTTACTTGAAGATAACGATGTAATTCAGTCTATGTCGTTTATCCAAGCCGATGGTCTATTTGACGTACCAGATAATCAAAAGATCTTTTTTGAGTTGGAGATCGACCCAACAGCAGCAACTGCTACTCCCATAATTACTTACGAAACTGGCAATGGTAATACCACTACTGTCTCAGGCACAACCATTGATTTAAGCGATACAACTATTCTCGATGCAATTCTTGGCGACTATACTGTCCAGGGACAAACTACTGGTTTGGCGGTAGGTTTATTTGCTTCTAACACTGGTCAATCTGAAGCAGATACCTTCCAAGCAATTTTTGACGATCTAGAAATTACTGCAACTGGAGATTCCTCATCTACTGTACTCTATCGAGTAAATGCAGGAGGTTCAGAGATAGCAGCACTCGATGGAGGTCCTGCTTGGTCGGCAGATACCTTTAGTAATAATAGTCCTTTCCTCTCCAACCCTGGTAGTAATAATACTGCTTCCTTCCCCGCCGTCGAACCTGGTGCAGGCGTACCAGTTTCGACTCCTGATAGTATCTTTGATACCGAGCGTTGGGATAATCCTTCTGCACCAGAAATGAGCTGGGCTTTTGATGTCCCCACCACTGGTCTCTATGAAGTGCGGTTGTATCTGGGTAATGGCTTTAATGGTACTAACGACCCTGGAGAAAGAATATTTGATGTCGCTCTAGAAGGCAGCGTGCCAAATAATCTCGACAATGTGGACTCGATCGACCTGTTCGGTCATCAAACTGGTGGAGTAATTAGCAATACTGTCAATGTCAGCGATGGCACTCTGAACATCGATTTTCTCCATAATGTAGAAAATCCTTTAATCAACGGCATTGAAATTTTGCAACTTGGCGACGAAATGACTGTAATGCCTACGGTCTCGATTATCAATAGTTCCTACACTTTAAGCGAAGCCGAGCCTCAAGTACAAATTTCACTGTTGACTGATATAACAGTACCTAGCGACGAAGCGGTAGATGTTACTTTAGAGATCGTTCCCGCCACGGCAACTCCTCAGTTAGACTACGAATACCTGTCGCCAACTGCAACTTTCAACGAGCAGACAGGAGTTTATCTCGATACAGTTACTATTGCTGGTAGTTCATCGGATGTAACAGTCTTAATTGATATTTTGCAGGATACAATTGCCGAAAGTAATGAAGCTTTTACAGTTAAGATTGTTGGTGTTAGCTCCAACGCGCTGATTGGCACCGATACGGCTTCTATTACTATCCAAGATGACGACTCGACTGACACAACCGTACTCTATCGAGTCAATGCAGGGGGAGCGGAGATAGCAGCACTCGATGGAGGTCCTGTTTGGTCGGCAGATACCGTTAGTAATAATAGTCCTTTCCTTTCCAACCCTGGTAGTAATAATACTGCTTCTTTTCCCGCCGTCGAACCTGGTGCAGGTGTACCAGTTTCGACTCCTGATAGCATCTTTGATACCGAGCGTTGGGATAATCCTTCTGCACCAGAAATGAGCTGGGCTTTTGATGTCCCCAACACTGGTCTCTATGAAGTACGATTGTATATGGGTAATGGCTTTAATGGTACTAACGACCTTGGAGAAAGAATATTTGATGTCGCTCTAGAAGGCAGCGTGCCAAATAATCTCGACAATGTGGATTTGATCGACCTGTTCGGTCATCAAACTGGTGGAGTAATTAGCAATACTGTCAATGTCAACGATGGCACTCTGAACATCGATTTTCTCCATGATGTCGAAAATCCTCTAATCAACGGCATTGAAATTTTGCAACTTGGCGACGAAATGACTATTGAAGATGGTGACTCGACCAATGGAGAGGCAGTCTTGAATATAACAGTCAACAGCAATAATGTTCAGATATCTAATTTCGGCAATAATTCATTCCAAATCACCAATACAGGGGAAAAGCAAATTGCCCAAGTCGATATTGACGTTACTAATGCTCTCTATCCAGACTCAGTATTCGATCCTTTTGGATTAGCAGGAGATACGGCATTCAAACAATTGACTATTAACCAAAATGGTAGCACTGGTGTCGTTTCACCCAGTAATGCATCTTATATTGGAACTGGCGGTACAGAAGGTTTTGAAGCCATTCAACTTGTCTTTGATGACAACATTGATGACGGATTTGAACCAGGAGAGACTGTAGGATTTTCTATCGATATGGATCCCAACTCAATTGCTGGAACTCAAAAAAGTCCACTTGATGCTGGATCGAATCCTAAATGGGATGTCGGAGGTGTCTCTGGTGCGGAGTTAATTGGCTCGACTTTCACAGTTACTTTTACTGATGGAACTACAGCAGAAGGTCAACTACAAGGTGTGGGCAATCAGGCTGGCTCTCAAGCGATCGCTTCTCAGTCTTCTCCCGATCTTGAGGTTTCCTTAACAGTAAATGGCTTGAATGCTGGCGGTGTAGGAACTTACTCTGATGATGCTCCCAGTGTAATTGTTAATGGTCCTGCTGGACAAACAGCACGAGTAGTATTGACAAAAGGCTTTATTCAGCCAGTAACTCCCTATGCACAGTTTCTCGAAGATCGGCTTGATGATTTAGCTACGTCCGACTTTCCTGCTAATAACGCTGTAGAGTTTCAGACTGTAGATATTTTGTTAACTGGTGAGAATCAAGATATCTCCGAACAGTTCAATCTATCTGGCGTTGCCAACTATAACTTTGAGGGAGAAGAGCAATTACCACTTGGCTTTGTGGCGAGCGTAATCGATCCAACGAACGATGATTTACCTCTCGGACCAGTAACACAACCCATCTATCTGCAATATGATGAACAAGTTCCTGAAGAAAATCAGGTGTCAATTACATCTACTCAAAACGCTGTCGAAGCAAATGCAGACGGACTGTTTACTGTGAGTCTTAGTGAGGCAGCTAGCACTGACACAACGATCGGCTATAACGTCAGTGGCACAGCGACCCCAGGCGAAGACTATAACACTCTAACAGGTACAGTTACAATTCCAGCAGGTGACTTGACTGCTCCTATCAATGTCTCGGTGTTTGACGATTCGGAAGTAGAAGACGTAGAAAATGTTATCGTCACTCTTGATGCTATTACTGCTGGAGATAGTAATATTTTGATGAGTGCAGCCGATACGGCTTCTATTACTATCCAAGATGACGATTCTACTGATACAAGCGTACTCTATCGAGTCAATGCAGGGGGAGCGGAGATAGCAGCACTCGATGGAGGTCCTGCTTGGTCGGCAGATACCGTTAGTAATAATAGTCCTTTCCTCTCCAACCCTGGTAGTAATAATACTGCTTCTTTTCCTGCTGTCGAACCTGGTTCAGGTGTACCAGTTTCGACTCCTGATAGCATCTTTGATACCGAACGTTGGGATAATCCTTCTGCACCAGAAATGAGCTGGGCTTTTGATGTCCCCACCACTGGTCTCTATGAAGTGCGGTTGTATCTAGGTAATGGCTTTAATGGTACTAACGACCTTGGAGAAAGAATATTTGATGTCGCTCTAGAAGGCAGCGTGCCAAATAATCTCGACAATGTGGACTTGATCGACCTGTTCGGTCATCAAACTGGTGGAGTAATTAGCAATACTGTCAACGTCAATGATGGCACTCTGAACATCGATTTTCTCCATGATGTACAAAATCCTCTAATCAACGGCATTGAAATTTTGCAACTTGATTATGAGTAGTATTTGATTGAAAAGCTCTCTTATTAGGGTTAAAAGCAACTAAAAAAATTCCTTTTTGCATCTTCAATCAATTTCGATTCCGAACTTCGGACAAATAGCAAAAAATTCGCGATTAATCGCGAATTTTTTCTTGTATAAATAAATAGAAAAAGATTATCACCGCGATCGAAGTCTATATACTCAAATCTTGTACCAAATACTACTTTAGAAAAATAATTTTAGAAAAATAATAATGACTAATGACTAACTCCATAGCAAAGCTTCACTCTTACGAGAAGCTACTTTTTGAGTCTATACTAGGAGTGAGTACTTAAAAAATACATAGAATACGATAAAACTTATAAATTTAACATTCTAAACCTTAGAGTTTAGAAAAATATGTATAATTGATTACTTCGGTCTTAATAAAAGAGAGAGTGATTTCTAGCAATATTATTGCTAGAAATCACTCTAAATTCAGCTTTGGCAACAATGAATTTTTCAAAAAACTACTACTTTTGCAATCAATTGCTGACATTAAAATTCAAGATATTTTAAGATAATTTAAAATTATCAACTAAAGTTATTTTAGATACAAACAGACTAAGCAAATTAAAACTAAGTTTAAAAAATAGTTGATGTTTGTCTGCAACTAATAAATTTTGTAGATTTAGTATTCTAGCTCAATTTTGATAAATAACTGCCATCATTTAGCTTTTGCAGGGATTTATTTCTACGTAAATTGATTCGATAAACATATAGTTAGATTTACCTATTTGGTATCAAACTACAAGCAGGTTAAAGACCCAACAATTCAACTATCAAAAAATTAGTTACTTGTGGTTATGTCTGGAATTTGGTCTTTCAGCGGTCGTTATCGCATTTTGCATCTTACTTGGTTTGCTTTTTTTCTTACCTTTGTAGTTTGGTTCAATTTCGCGCCATTAGTTACCGCAGTAAAAAACGATCTGAGTTTAACCGAAACGCAAGTTAGAGCGATTTTACTTTGTAATGTTGCTTTTACCGTCCCCGCTCGAATTATTATCGGTATGTTGCTCGATAAGTTAGGTCCGCGTATTACTTATTCGGCAATGTTGATTTATGCAGCGATTCCCTGCTTTATTTTTGCTTTGGCTGACGACTTCAATCAGTTAGTTATTGCTCGCTTGGCTTTGAGCGTTGTTGGTTGCGGTTTTGTGATTGGTATTCGCATGGTAGCGGAATGGTTTCCTCCTAGTGAAATTGGTCTGGCAGAAGGAGTCTATGGCGGTTGGGGCAACTTTGGTTCGGCAGCAGCAGCATTTTCCTTGCCGACGATCGCAACAGTATTGGGATTTATCGGTGCTAGTGCGATTAACTGGCGTTTGGCGATCGCCCTGACAGGAATTATTGCTTTACTCTATGGCATATTTTATTATTTCAACGTTTCCGATACGCCTCCAGGCAAAGAATACGAACGTCCCGCAAGGGCTACAGGAATTGAAGTTACCAGCAAAAGAGATTTCTGGTTTTTGATGATTATGAATATCCCCTTGGTTGGTATTTTGGGAGTCTTAGCTTGGCGTTTATTGGGAGTTGAATTTCTCAGTCAAACCCAGTTTGTAATTATTTGTTTGCTTTTAGTCGGTTTATATCTGTTTCAAGCCTACGGTTGCTGGAGTGCCAATCAGGACTTGTTGCGGGGACAAAAACACTATCCTGCCTCAGATCGCTACCAGTTTAAGCAGGTTGCCCTCTTAGAATTGGCTTACTTTACTTGTTTTGGTTCGGAACTAGCAGTTGTCTCGATGCTACCGACGTTTTTTGAACGCAGCTTTAGCCTGTCTGAAGCTGCTGCTGGTGCGATCGCCTCTAGCTATGCCTTTATGAATTTAGTCGCTCGTCCTGGGGGTGGTTTTATTTCCGATAAAATTGGCAGTCGGAAATGGACTTTAGTCACCCTCATAGGCGGTTTGGGTATTGCTTATATGATTATGAGTCGGATTGGCAGTGGCTGGTTACTCGCCATAGCAGTTGTACTCGCTATGCTGGCAGGTCTATTTGTAATGGCAGCCGAAGGAGCAACCTATGCGATCGTACCGTTAATTAAACTCCCTGTTACCCCGTCACCCCGTCACTCTAGTACTCTGTCAATAATTAATTGATGGGTTGGGGGAAGCAGGGGAAGCAGGACAAAGGCTTTAGCCGCATGTAGCAGGGGAAGCAGGGGAAGATACTTATTAATATTTATCCCTCAAATCAATGTTGACAGACCACTAGCTGTATTAACTCAAATAACTAAAAAATAATAACGACCTAACAGGGTTTGATATGACATTTATCAATTTTGCGATCGCAATTGTAGCACTAGTAATTTCCACTTGTTTTTTCTGTTTAATCATGACTACAGACTTGGGTTGGGGCCCGATAGCTTACGTTGCTTGTTTCCTAGGCGGGATAGTTTTAATGGGCTGGGCGAGTGCTGCCTGCCTCGATCTGTTCAAAGAATAATTCGTTGAGATAGGCAAAGATAATAATTATGATTCACCACACCATAGAAGAACTACTGAAAAATAACCGAGCTTGGGTGGCTGAAAAACTGGCTTCGCAACCAGAGTATTTTAGTGAATTGAGTAGGGGACAAAAACCACCTTATTTATACGTTGGTTGTTCTGATAGTCGGATGCCTTTAACCAGGTATACCAAAACCGAACCTGGAGAAATTTTCGTTCACCGCAATATTGCCAATCAGGTATCCCTAACTGATATCAACTTTTTATCTATTTTAGATTATGCGATCGCCAATTTAAGAGTAGAGCATATTATCGTCTGCGGACATTATGGCTGTGGAGGTATTCAAGCAGCTTTAGAAGGAAACACAACTGGACTAGTTGATAACTGGGTTAATCCCATCCGAGAACTATATCTGCAAAACCAAACAGAAATAGACTGTCTGACTACCAGAGAAGAAAGGATTAACCGTTTGGCGGAACTAAATGTCATCGCTCAAGTAAAAAACCTCTACCAAACATCAATCTTGCGTAAGTGTATGCGAGAAGACAATGCACCCCAAATTCACGGTTGGGTACTCAATCTCAAAACTGGTTTGATTAAGGATATGCAGATCAAAACTTCAGAATGGGAATTACATAGATCTAAATGTGAACTGCCTTTAAAGCAATTTAGATAGATAAAAGGCTTTGCCCTAGCTGTTAGCTTTCCCCCCAAGTCCCCAAAAATCTAATCTTTGTTTTACAAACAGTCTCTAATTTAGTAGGTGAATATATGTCTTTAAATGGTCAACATAGTGATTCTTTTAGCGAAAATGGCTTAGAAAACAGCGATCGCAACCACCAACTGACTTACTCTCAGCTTATTTTCTGTGCTGTAGTTATTGGTATCTTGGGCGGTCTAGTGGCTACTATTTATTATTTCGTGCTAGAAACCATGATGCACGGTATGTGGCATACCTTACCAGAAATAATAGAGCCATTATTTCCAAGTTGGCTTCCCGACCGTAACTATGTTTGGATCGCTACTGCCGTAGGCGGTTTTTTGGTGGGTTTGACTCTGTATTTTCTCGGTCTTCCTGGGGAAATGGCTCAGGTAGTCGATAAAATTCACGATCCAGGTAAAATTGATATTCGCAAAAGTCCGGCAATGGTAATTGCTTCTTTGATTGCCATTACCTCTGGTGGGAGTGCAGGGCCAGAAGCACCTTTAGTTCAAGTCAATGGTAGTTTGGGAAGTTGGCTAGGAGATCGGTTAAAACTAAGCAAAACTTCCGTCAGAATTCTCACCTTTTGCGGTATGAGTGCAGCTTTGGGGGCTTTTTTTGGCGCACCAATTGGTGCAGCTTTGTTTGCCTTAGAAATTCCCCACCGTCGCGGTTTGCAATATTTTGAAGCGATCGCTCCTGCGATTATTGCAGCAATCTGTTCCTTTGCCGTATTCCGACTCAACACGGGTATGACCATTGGTGGTTTTTATCATTTTGCAGAAATTCCCGCTCTTTCTCCTCAGAACTTATTTGAAGGCTTAATTTTAGGTATTATCGGGGCTGGTTTGGCAGTTATGTTTATTATCATCTTCCGACTGATTGGTAAATTACTCGAACCTTTAGAACACTATCGAATTTTATTGGCTACTTTAGGTGGTTTATCGATTGGTCTAATTGCTCTAGCTTTCCCTCAAACCCTATTTTTTAGCGAAACCCAAATTCAAACGGTAATCGAAACTGGTGCTGGTTTGGGTGTTGGTTTGTTAATCGCGATCGCAGTCGCTAAAATGTTTGCCATCAGCTTTACCTTACATTCTGGCTTTTTAGGTGGCTTTATTTTTCCCCTGTTTTTTATTGGTGCTAATGTTGGCTACGCGGTGTCTCTAGCAGTACCTCAAGTTCACCCCACAGTAGGAATGGTCTGTTTGATGGCAGCAGTAAATGTAGCTGTTACCAAAACTCCCGTCAGTACCAGTATTATCCTTAGCGTACTTTCAGGTACGGCAATGTTACCCGTGATTGCGATTTCTTCTTTTGTGAGCTTTGTCTTAACCAGTCAAATAACTATGATTCAAACTCAAAGATGTCGCGATTTACAAGAGGTCGATCCTTCTAATCTAATTTTGGAACAAGTAGTATTGACTAGAGAGCGGAAAACTACAATTCCAGGACTAAAACGATTGAAACAATTAGTGAGTATCTAATTGAGAATTACTCATAGGAATACTTGTCAAGTAAAATCAATACCTTCATAAAGATCCGCAATTTGAATGTCTATTTTAACTGAATTTAAACTTAGAGTTGCTTGAGGATCGGAGTATTCTGTCAGCAACCATTGATTAGCTGAAGTCTTAAGATAGTGTTCGACATAAATTTTATATTGGTCAACCAAAAGATATTCTTGAAAAGTAGCAATACTGCGATAAGCCAAAAATTTTTCCCCGCGATCGTAGTCTCTAGTTGATTTGGAGAGTACTTCTGCTATGAAACAAGGATTCATTACAGTATCAGTCCGTTTTTCCTGTAGCTGAATTGGATTAGGCAAAACCATAATATCGGGATAAGTATAAATATTGCGATCGCTAATCCAGAGACGTTGGTCGCTAATAAAAGTTCGATATGGTTTCTCTTTTAAAGCTAGTTTGAGAATAATTAGTAGATTACTGACAATATCGTTATGATTTGGCGTACCTCCTGTCATTAATCTAATTTCTCCATCAGCGTATTCGTGACGTTCTTCTGAAAGTAACTCTAAGTCTATATATTCTTGCGGTGTATAAGTATTCTTTCCTATAGCTTGAGTCATAATTGCAATCTGAGAAGAAGATTAAATAAGGTGGGCATCAAGCGATTAATCTTTATATTTTCCAGCTTGTTTTAGTATGCCCACCCTACAATTAACAACTTTTTTAGTTAAAAATTAGTCCGTTCATTAATTGCTGCGGTCAATTTATCAATTACTTCTGATACGGCGATCGCGCCTAATTCTCCAGAAGCCCGGGTACGGATACTCAAGGTATTTTCTTCTACCTCTTTATCTCCCACTACCGACATCACGGGGATTTTTTGCTTTTCGGCATTGCGAATCATTTTACCCAGACGTTCGCCACTGGTATCGGCTTCGGCACGAATTCCTTGCGATCGCATTTTGGCGGCGACTGCTTTTACATAGTCGAAGTGAGCATCTCTGACGGGTAAGAGGCGTACCTGTACGGGTGCTAACCATAGAGGAAAGTCTCCTGCGTATTCTTCAATCAGAATTCCGATCAGTCTTTCTAACGAACCAAAAGGCGCGCGGTGGATCATAATCGGACGCTGACGGCTACCATCTTCCGCGACGTATTCTAGTTCAAAGCGTTCGGGCAAGTTATAGTCTACCTGTACCGTACCTAGTTGCCATTCTCTTTCTAAAGCATCTTCAAAAATAAAGTCCAGTTTGGGCCCATAAAAAGCAGCCTCTCCTGGTGCTTCAAAGAAATCCATCTCCATTTTCTCTACCGCCCGACGAATCGCATTTTGGGCTTTATCCCAGGCTGCATCCGAACCAATATATTTATCTGATTCTGGATCGCGAAAACTCAGACGGGCTTTAAATTTAGTTAGCTGCAAACTTCTAAAGACAGTCAAAATTAGATCGACTACCTTGAGAAACTCATCGTCTAATTGTTCGGGTGTAACAAACAAGTGAGAATCATCAACGGTAAAGCCTCTAACTCTAGTTAAACCTCCCAATTCTCCAGACTGTTCGTAACGATAGACAGTGCCAAACTCTGCTAACCGCATCGGCAACTCTTTATAGGAACGTAACTCGCTTTTATAGATCTGAATATGAAAAGGACAGTTCATCGGCTTGAGAACAAAGCCTTGTTCTGCTGCTGCGGAGGCTTCGTCTTCGGCCATCATCGGGAACATATCTTCTTTATAGTTTTGCCAGTGTCCCGAAGTTTTAAATAAATCGATTTTTGCCAGATGAGGAGTAACTACGGGTAAGTAACCCCTATTAATTTGTTCCTGCTTGAGATAATCTTCCAGTTGCGATCGCAAGATAGTCCCTTTAGGAGTCCACAAAGGTAAACCAGGCCCAACTGGATCGGCAAAGATAAATAGTCCAAGTTCTTTACCTAACTTGCGATGGTCGCGTTTTAACGCCTCTTCCTTACGACGTTGGTATTCTGTTAGCTGTTCGGGAGTTTCCCAAGCTGTACCGTAAATTCTTTGTAATTGGGCTTTGGTTTCATCTCCGCGCCAATATGCCCCCGCGACACTTTCTAAGGCGATCGCTTGAGGGTTAATATCAGCAGTACTCTCTACATGGGGTCCCGCACAAAGATCCCACCATTGTTCCCCCAGGTGATAGATCGTAATCGGTTCTTCGATGCTATCTAAGATTTCTAATTTGTAAGGTTCGCCTAGTTCTTCAATTCGTTGTTTGGCTTCTTCTCTACTGACTTCTTCTCTGACTACGGGCAGCTTACGATTGATAATCTTGATCATTTCCTTACGGATCTTTTTCAGATCCTTTTCGGTAAAGGGATCGGGATTATCAAAATCATAGTAAAAACCATTTTCTGTCCACGGACCAATCGTTACCTGTGCTTTTGGAAACAGCTTTTGCACCGCCATTGCCATAATATGAGAGGTGGTATGGCGAATTTTTTGTAATGATTCGGATTCGCTAGTACGGAGTAATTTTATTGGTTGTTGTGCTTGTTCTGCTTCAGGCATCGGCTGTTCTAAAAGACGCAAGTAATTTCGTTATATTTTACCGTCTTCTCTTCTCAGTTCGTTGACAACCAACAGTCAATCAGAAACCAATCTAAATTAAAAAAAATTGAAAGTATATTAATTTTTGTAAAAAACGCTAAGATAAAGATTGAGATAATAAGTTAATTTAAAATTAAATGTCTACCGAACAACCTACTGAGAAAGAATTGCTCAAGACGGTTTTAGAGCCACTTTTAGAAGATTTCCAATATTGGTTTGAGCGATCGCGCAAGCTGTTGGAATCCGAGCAAATGTCCTTTTTTGACCCTCAAGAGCAAGCTCAGTTACTAGAGAGAATTGTTCAAAGTCAGCAAGAAGTACAGACAGCACAAATGCTATTTAAAGCTACAGATGGCACTGCGGGAATTGACTCTAGAATGTTACTTCCTTGGCACCAACTAGTAGCCGAATGTTGGAATGTGGCTCAAAAGTGGCGAGAAATAAAAAATCAAGAAAAACAAATATCTCCAAAATCTTAAACAACAGTAAAGGAACTTAGATCGCGATCGTAATGATTAGAGATAATAAGTTTGTTAGTCAAAAGTAAAGCCTATGTTGCATCTAGTCTATATCTTGTTATTTACCGTGATTGCTCTGTTGGCAGTTAGCAATCTAATTCGTAGTTTAATTACTTTGAGTGCCGAAACTCAAAAGCTTTATCCTCCTAACTACAATCGCTCTAAAAGTATTAAGTCTCGTAGCCAAAAGAAAGTTCATCCAGAACTATTAGACGAGCAAGGTCAAGTTATTGAAGAGCCATTGTTGGTTATGCGTTCTGTTTCCGTGGATGATGCTCGTTCTCGATTAGACGCGCTTTATGATGCTTCTCCCAGTAAAACTGTCGATCCAGAAGATTAATTGTCAAGTCCGCTCCCTCTCTAAAATCTAAATTTTAAATACTCTCAATACTTAAAAATTATTAAATTTAGTTTGGCGGATAAAAGCATTTTGTCCGCTAATTTTTATTTTGAGCGGTAGATTCTGTTACGATATTCGAGCGACTATTGACTATTCAAGACAACAAAATAATTATTCGAGTGATGGCGTTTAAAATAGGATTTTGGGAACTATAGATCTTGCAGTTTTCAACTAGTTCCTATGCCGAGAAAACCTGACGAATACGCAATTCACCTTTTGATTTCTGGTGGTCACAGAGAAGAAATTCGTTTTCAAAGTGTCAAAGAATTTCAAAAATGGTACAGCAATGAATTGATCCCAAAATCTGATTCAGAAGATTTTGTCAACGTACCGATCAAAAACATCCAGGGCGAGTATATGGTTATCAGACCCAAAAATGTTTTAGCGATTCGAGTCGAACCAATTTTTCTGGGGAGCGTAGAAAGATTTTAGTAGACTCTCGATGGTTGAATAGAAAACCTCGATTACAATCGCTCTAGGTAACTTAGCAAATCAGCCATGTCCTGTTGACTTGGCTGAAATTTAGGCATTGGTGGTGTTCTTCCGCTAGTTACTTGTTTAATCAAATCTCGCTGAGATTTTCGTTTAGAGATATTGTTTAATCTCGGCCCAACATTTCGATCGGCCTGTAGATTATGACATCCCGCACAGTTGATCTGAAATATAGCTGAACCCCTCTGACTATCTCCTTCTAGAGATAGTACTGCGGCAGCATAAGGATCGGAGGTTTTTTGCCAATAGATACCCAGAATGCTAAAACCAACAATAACTATTATTGCTGCTGCAATTAAAATTAGGCGGTTTAGCCAAACATGAGATTGGACTAACTGGTTATCCACTGTTTATCTTCAAGATTTTATTAATGTTTACTTAGATATATTATGATTTATAAAATAGCTTAAAATTTATCAACAAGCTATGCAAGTTGCGATCGCAATTTTTTAATTACATTTGGTAATTACCAAGTAATTGTGTACTATTTCGAGTTGAGTTTGATTAAAGGGATCTCTGTGTGACAGCAATACCAGAATTAGCGTAGGATAGATTTTAGACAAACAGTTTAATTTTAAGGAGACACGCTGTGATCGAACCTCTATTGCTAGGAATTGTGCTTGGTTTAATCTTTATTACCCTGGCTGGGTTGTTTTTTGCTGCTTATATGCAGTACAAACGAGGTAATCAATTAGGCATCGACTAGAGATAAAATTTTATCGCCATAATAAATCTAAATAATAAAGATGTACTATGTAGGAGCAAGTTATTTTTTAATTTGCTCCTCTTGCTATAGTAATGTATCCTGGACTACTGTCGCTTTCCTGGACATCTAGCAACAATGGCAGATAACCTAGAGCGTCAAGACCTGTAACCCCCTCTGTATAAAGGCTAAGCCTGTAAGATAAATAGTTGCAAATATAGTAGGAGTTGGGAATTAAAGACTAAAGAAAATCTTCAGTTATACCTCAAGGCTAAAAGCAAAAGTCAGTATTATTACTTAATTTCTTAATCAGATAAGATGAACTATTTAAACTAGCCGATGTAGGATTTAATACTTCATCGTTCATCGTTTTTACTTTTACCCATCTCCCTTATCTCTTCCTTGTTCCTCGTTACTTCCATACTTTTGACTTACTTCAACCCGTGTTAATCTTAATTTCTCCAGCCAAAACCCTAGACTTTGAAACTCCTGCTAGTTGCGATCGCTTTTCCCAACCTGCTTTTCTAGCGGAGGCGGAAGTATTAGTCAAACAACTCCGAAAACTATCTGCTACAGAAATTTCTTCTTTGATGAAGATTAGCGATAAGTTAGGAGAGTTAAATGCTTCTCGTTATCGGACTTGGCAAGCAGATTTTGATAGTACTCATGCCAAACAAGCGATCTTAGCCTTTCGGGGAGATGTGTACCAAGGGCTAGATGCAGATAGTTTTAGTCAAGAAGATTTTGATTTTGCTCAAGAACACTTACGGATCTTGTCGGGGTTATATGGTCTACTCAGACCTTTGGATTTAATTCAACCCTATCGTCTGGAAATGGGGACAAAATTAGCTCACGCTAAGTTACAAGATTTATCTGTGGATACCCTTTATGATTTCTGGCAAGCTAAACTAGCTCAAGGGATTAATCGACAGTTAGAAAAGATTAACAGTCAAACTATTATTAATTTGGCTTCTAATGAGTATTTTAAAGCAGTCAAGCCCCAGCTACTGCGGGGAAACATTGTCACTCCTGTCTTTAAAGACTGGAACAAGGGTAAATATAAAGTGATTAGCTTTTATGCCAAAAAAGCTCGCGGGATGATGTCCGCCTTCATAATTAAAAATCGCCTGGAAAACCCAGAGGAGCTTAAGAATTTTACTGAAGCTGGCTATGGTTATAATGCAGAATTGTCGGAGGAGAAGAGTTTAGTTTTTACTCGTCAGTAGTAAACAGATACTATTAAGTTTTCATGTCTCAAATTTCTGCTGTAGTTGCTTTACTATTGTTTGTTCCTGCTTTTAGTATTGGTGTAATTATGGCATTGTTTATCGTGCCAGGGACAATTGGTAATGCTATTTTTACTGCTATCAAAGTTTGGGTAGTTATCTTTCCTTGGTGGTGGACATGGAAAACTAGACCCAGTGCGCTACGTTTGCCCAAATTCGACTGGCAAGAAATTAAAGTTGGTTTGGGTTTGGGGGGTTTAATGTTTGCTGCGATCGCTCTTGCCTATTATCTTGTGGGAAGAGAAATAATCGACATAGCAGATATTCAGGCTAAAGCTCTAGAAGTCGGAATTGTTAGTCCTTATCTATATCTGGCTGGCTGTTTTTATTGGAGTTTTATCAATTCTTTGATCGAAGAATGTACTTGGCGTGGTTTTGTGGTGTCTCAATGCCAAATATTAGCACCCAAAGCTATTGCTATTGTCTTGTCGGCATTATTTTTTACTACCCACCACAGCATCGCGCTTTATGGCTATACTCATAGCTGGCTGGTCGTATTTTTAGGCTCGTTGGGAGTCTTTCTAGCTGGTATAATCTGGGCTTGGTGCTATGGCTACTATCGCTCGGTCGTTCCAGGTTACATTAGTCATATCCTTGCCGATCTGGCGATCGCCATCGTAGGTTGGCAACTATTATTTACCTAACCCCAATTCAATGATTAATTTAAATTGCAACTATGCAGCCATAACATCTTGCTTGAGTAAAATTATCGGCATAATTTGTTGGCACAACAAATTTTGGCTTTGATTTAAAAAATCAACTTAGATTATGAAAAAATACCTTGCAGAATTAATCGGCACTTTTTGGTTAGTCGTCGGAGGTTGTGGTAGTGCTGTCTTGGCTGCTGCTTATACTGGAAATACCGCAGATATTGGCTTTTTTAATATTGGCTTAGGATTTCTGGGGGTGTCTTTAGCTTTTGGCTTAACTGTCTTGACAATGGCTTATGCTATTGGACACATTTCTGGATGTCATCTTAATCCTGCGGTGTCTTTTGGTTTATGGGCAGGAAAACGCTTTTCTGGCAAAGAATTATTACCTTATATTATCGCTCAGGTAATTGGCGCAGTATTGGCTGGAGGTTTTGTTTACTTAATTGCTAGTGGCAACGGTGAATTTACCCTGGAAGGTTCTAATCCTTTAGCAACTAATGGTTTTGGAGATCATTCTCCTGGAGGTTATAGTCTAGCTACCTGTTTAATTACAGAAGTAGTTATGACCTTTATGTTTTTATTGATTATCTTGGGAGCAACGGATTTGCGTGCGCCTGCTGGATTTGCTCCCATTGCAATTGGTTTGGGATTAACTTTAATTCACTTAATTAGTATTCCCATAACTAATACCTCGGTTAACCCCGCTCGTAGTACTGGTGTAGCTTTGTGGGCTGGTAAAGAATTAGTAGCTCAAGTTTGGCTATTTTGGCTAGCTCCGATTGCTGGTGCAATCTTAGCAGGATTAACTTACAACAATGTTTTTGCAGAAAATCTAGTCGAACCAAACTTAGCTGAAGCAATGACTAACGATAATTTTGAAGGTTTACAGTTGGAAGATGACGAAACTCCAGTAAGCTAATTTAAAAATAAAGATAGGTATTGGAGGGAAAAATTTATGGTAAATTAGTTGCTTGCATAGCTTTAATTTAATCAAAATAATAAACGTAAAGTCTGTCCTGGTGGCTAGGGCAGATTTAATATATGTATAATAATTTCAGGATTTTGTCTAGTGCAAATTTCATACTAATTTTATACCAAATTTTAATAAAATTAAAATCTATAACTAATAGCAGATCTTTCAGGTAAACATGATTTTTATCATATAAGGTATGGATGAGGGTTATTTAAATATAGATACAAACATAAGTTTAGCTGTATCAATACTATACTC
>JASJEI010000270.1 GCA_030064795.1 Pleurocapsa sp. MO_226.B13
ATCTATTCTAAAAGGCTCCAAATCTTCAATGTCAATCACAGCAAAAGATTGAAAGCTCAGTAGAGATTAATTAACAATACCTTGACAAAATAAACCCCATTTTAACTTGTGACGAATGATCGGTCATGAGTTGACAATTTTGATACATAATCTTTATCTAGCAAGGGTTTCAAGTGTTGTACAATAACTTTGTACGTAAAATCTAGCTAGAAATTGCTGTAACTTCGTACCATTGCAACGCACCTAGACAATTTGGAATATGGGGTTCGATACAAGAGTTGTATCGGTAAAATTCCAAGCGTATATAGATGTATGAGTATTTTCTAATACGCTAGTACCGAAGGACATTCGGGGAAAGAAATTGACTGTCAAGTCGGGCTGTCGGGGGTGCATGGTAGCTGCTGTGTATCTAGACAAAGGCGCATAGTTCGCCGCATGTAGTGGCGTGGGGCAGTAAGGTTCTCAATCGCAAGTTTGAGAAGCCCGTATGCGTTTACGCGCTAGGGAGAAGTCACTCTCTCGATGAGAATATAAGCCACACCCTGACAGCCCAAACCCAAACCCCAAATCAGATCGTCTTCGCTCGTAGTGTCGTATTTAACTAGAGTAGGGATACCAGTTTCTAATACTTCTTGCGATCGCTTTACTACATCGCTTTCTAAACAACCACCGCTAATCCTACCTACCTGTTGACCGTCGGAGGTAATTAACATTCTCGCCCCAGGACGACGATATGCCGAACCTTCTACCTTAACCAAAGTGGCTAAAGCTGCCGTTTTTTGTAGTGGTAGCTGTTTCCAAACTCTAATAATTTCTTGTAATTCTTTCATTTTTTTACCATCAATAATTAGCAACGAGAATTGCACCGACAACGAGTAAAAAAGCTCCCAGTCCTCTCATGAAGTTAATCGGATGAGTTGGTAAACCCAACCAGCCATAGTTATCTAACAAAATAGACATTGCTAATTGACCGAAAACATAACCCGATATCCATCCTCCCGCGCCGATTTTGGGTTGAATAATTAAGGCTGCGGTAACAAAAAAAGCACCGATCGCACCACCCGATAAATATAGCCACCAGGGTACGGCTAAAAGCTTGTCTGTAGATGGTATTCTGATGCCAAGAGATAAGTTAACT
This sequence comes from Pleurocapsa sp. MO_226.B13, assembly GCA_030064795.1. The sequence goes on from JASJEI010000270.1 coordinate 1,139, forward strand.
ATTAGTAGCAGCACAGTACCGACAAAGAAAGAGATTAAAGAGGCTTGAATTGGGCGATCGAGAATCCGAGCGACGTTGTTATTAAGAACGGGCTGAATTGCAAATAATACTCCAGCCAAAATTGCTACTAGGATATAAATAAGGTTCATTGATTTTTATAGGGTATATGGCTACCTAATAGTTTTACCTCCCACTGTTGCGGAAACAGTGAAATAACTATTCCATAGCTAATTATCAAAGCGATCGCCTGTGAAAATGATAGCGGAAAAGCCATATTGTCACCGATCGCAACTAAACCTTCACCTAGTAAAATAATTGTGAATAAACCATGTCTTTCGATAATATGACTGGAAGGAAGATAGTTTTATGCCCTATGTAAATGTGCAAATTACCGCAGGTGCCACGAAAGAGCAAAAAGCACAATTAGTCAAAGACATAACTAATTCTCTGGTGAATGTTATGAATAAAAAACCAGAACATATTCACATAGTTATTCAAGAGATAGAGGAAGAAAATTGGGGTTATGAGGTTATGAGGGGGTGTTGACGGATGAATGGAAAAAACAGCAAAATCATTAATTTTTAGCTCAATGTTTAAAAAAGAGCAGTTAATCAATATATCTGTTCATTTGAATAGACATTCAAGCTTGTAATGAGTATCATTATCAAAGAAGCGCACTCAAAGCTACATCAACTGAATGTACTTGAGTCACAGATTACTCTGCCGTCTATCACGGATATATCGAAGTCAATCACGGATACACTTCGCTATGTATCCCCTTGGGGACACCTTCGGATACAAGACGACGGGACCTTCTTACGAAGTTGGCTCAAGGTCAGAAACCTCCGCAACGCACGGACGGCTGAAATGCCAGATACACGCTTATGCGAAGCGGTATCCTTTAGGGCTGGCATCGCGTCCTCAACTTCGCGTGATGCGAAGCGAATCCTTTAGGGCTGCTGTGACTGTTGGTAAATATACCGCTCGGATTTGGAGTATGAAAAATGAGCAAAGTTTCCCCATCAAAAAAAGTAGCCTCTCCAGAATCAGGCGCACCAACTTGTGATTCGCCCTTAGTTCATTTAGAACAAGTGCGCCAAATACAGTCGGAAATCGTAACTACAGAGAAAGCGCAGCAGATGGCTCAATTTTTTGGTGCAATGGCAGACCCTCATCGGCTCAAACTTCTTTCTGCACTCTCTTATGCCGAACTTTGTGTCTGTGACCTAGCAGCAGTAGTTAAGATGAGTGAATCGGCTGTATCCCATCAGTTACGTTTGCTCCGAAACCTTCGCTTAGTAAAACATCGACGTGAAGGACGTAACGTTTACTACAGTCTAGCAGACGCACACATTGCTAATCTCTATCGGGAAGTAGCCGAACATCTAGACGAAGCTTAATTCTTTCTTTTACTCGTTGCTCAATTACTTTTATTTGGATAATATCTGAACAACTATTCAATTATTCAACCAAAATAATTTATAAATTGTTGGGATAATGTCAGGTAAACATTCTTCTGGTTGCTGTGGAACTCACGGACATCATAACCATCAAGGTCATGACCATAACCACGAACATGGTGAGTTTAATTTACGTCGAGAGATCGTACCCCTTGGTATTTCTCTAGTTTTATTTCTGGTTGGGTTAGTTTTTAACCAGCCTTTGCACGATACTCCTGGGGCGATCGCCGAGTATGCAGTTTTAATTCCCGCCTATCTGATTAGTGGTTGGATTGTTTTAACCAGTGCGGGAAGAAATATTCTGCGGGGTCAAATCTTTGATGAAAACTTCTTGATGACCATTGCTACCTTGGGAGCGATCGCGATTCACGAATTACCTGAAGCTGTAGCGGTAATGCTATTTTTTCAGGTAGGGGAAATGTTTCAGGGGTTTGCTGTCGGGCGATCGCGTCGTTCGATTAAGTCATTACTAGAAGTACGTCCAGACAAAGCAAATTTAATTATTGATGGGGTAGTTAAAGAGGTTGACCCCGAAAAAGTAGCAGTTGGGGATACGATTGTAATCAAGCCAGGGGAGAAAGTTCCTTTAGATGGGGAGATCTTATCGGGAAGTTCGCAAGTAGATACTTCGGCACTGACGGGGGAATCAGTACCCCGCACGGTAAGAGAAGGAGAGACGATTTTAGCTGGAGTAATTAACCAAACGGGTAGTTTAACGGTTCGAGTCACTAAACTGTTTGCCGAATCGTCCATCGCTAAGATTTTAGATTTGGTAGAAAACGCCAGCAGTAAAAAAGCCCCGACAGAGAAATTTATTACCCGCTTTGCCCGTTACTATACCCCCGTAGTGGTTTTTCTCTCTCTAGCAGTTGTCATCTTACCGCCTTTATTGATTCCTGGTGCAACTAGCGAACAATGGGTTTATCGAGCGTTAGTTTTATTAGTAATATCTTGTCCCTGCGGATTAGTTATCAGTATTCCCTTGGGTTACTTCGGTGGCGTTGGGGGTGCAGCCAAAAGAGGAATTTTAGTTAAAGGTTCGACTTTTCTCGATGCTTTAACCGATGTCAAAACGGTAATTTTTGATAAAACGGGAACGTTAACCGAAGGGGTATTTCAAGTAACCCAAATAACGCCTTATAACGCCTATAGCGAACCAGAATTACTAACTATTACTGCGATCGCCGAATCTCAATCCAATCACCCCGTAGCGCGATCTATTGTCGAAGCTTACGATCGTGAAATTTCCGATTCTGAGATCACCGACTATGAGGAAATACCAGGACACGGTATCAAAGCTAAAGTTCGGGGAGGGTTAGTTTTAGCAGGAAACGATCGCCTGTTGCATCGAGAACAGATCGAACACGATACCTGCAATGTTGAAGGTACGGTAGTTCATTTAGCCCTAGATAGCAAATATGCTGGCTATATCTTAATTGCCGACAGAATTAAAAAAGATGCTCAAGAAGCGATCGCTCAATTGAAAAAAGCAGGAGTCAGCGAAACCGTAATGCTTACGGAAGATAACCGAGTTGTGGCAGGTAATGTTGCTGATAAACTTGGTTTGGATACCTATAAAGCCGAATTACTCCCAGAAGATAAAGTAGAGGCGATCGAACAGTACCTTCATAAGTCAAATAAAAAAAGCAAGGTGGCATTTGTGGGCGATGGTATCAACGACGCACCCGTAATTGCCAGAGCGGTATACCCAAACTATTACCCCACCGACTTACTTTACCGTTCATTGTTTTCGTTATTAAATAATCTATGGATATACAATTATACATTGTATATCCACAAGTCGATTGTTTTTATTCAGCTAACACTGCACGATCGCGTCCTTGTTCTTTGGCTTGGTATAAAGCGCGATCGGCAAATTCTTCTCCTCCATAACGGGCGGCCAAATCGTTGGAACGTACAGATTGACTGAGAACCAGAGCTACTTTTTGGAGGCATAAATCTCCTGCTTGATGACTATAGGTATCGTTGTATTTTTTAAAATGATCTACATCACAAAGAATCAAACACAGGCTTTGATGCTTTCTTTGACTTTCTAACCAATGTTGTTCTAAAAATCGATCGAAAAAGCGATGGTTGGGTATCTGAGTTAAACCATCGGTAAAAGCCAGCTTTTTTTGATCTTTCTGATAATGATTGCTGACAGCTATAGTTGAAGCGATTAAAGAAAATAAAGGAGTTATTGCTGGCAACCACCAACCTGCTAGAAATAATAGATAACATAGATAACCACTGCTGAATAAGATTGCTCCAGGGATAATTATGCAGATCGTAGTTGACTGAACTAAAGATAAATCGTGTTTGGAAACAGAACTACGATTGAGTATCAATAAATTGACACCAGCCCCTATACTGGCCCAAGTCAAAACCCAAAGCCATTCAAATGGTTCGCTGACAGTTTTAATACCAAATCCGGTTCTCATACCCTCCTTATTCGCATAGCCTAGATTTTTGGCAGAACCAGATTTTGTCGATTTTTATAAAGGGGTTTTGACAAGCGGATTTGGTATAATTCGTAGCTTAGGTAGTGCCAATCTGTTTTTAATTAATCCCAACGGCATTATTTTTGGTGAAAACGCGACCTTAGATCTTGGTGGCTCTTTTATTGGTAGTACTATTTTAAAAAAACTCTAAAACTTCTCTAGGAAGAGCAAGATTTTAGATAGATTGAAAGAAATATAAAATATAATCAAACGCCGACATAGCCAAAGGCTGACCATCAAAGAAAGACCAGCCATCGATATCAATCATGTTTGCCTGTATGGTTAAAAAGTTAAAGGTATTTGCAGCAGCAGCAAAAATCACGAGGGAAGATACTATTCCTAAAGGTTTAATTTTACTGCGATCGCTTAAGCCAATGCTAAAGAAAAAACCATAAAAAGTAAGGAATAAATAGGCAATTCTTTGGTTGAATCCCGTAACTAAGATAAAAGCTATTTGTAGTAAAGAAATTAAATAAATTATGTCGAGAGATAGTAATTGAGAAGTAAGTTTTTTAAATCCTCTTACCAAGACAAAAATACCGATACTCAGAGAAGCAATAATCCGAAAGATATTAAAGGAAAATGTCTCTGTATCTCGACCATCGTAGTTGGTTACCCGATTTTGTAGAGAATCGCTCAATCTTTGTTCTGGTAATAAATCTAGAATGTTATTGACATATCTATAAATTTCTTGAGGATTATTGTAGATTAACCAAGTGATATAAATTACTAAAATTACTAAAAATCCTAGGACTATATACAGAAATACACGATCTAGCTTCTGTAATTTTAGGTTGATTTTACTGCCCAGAGAAGAGAGCAATTTAGAACCGAAACAGACAGATATATACATAGCACTACTTAAGTGAGAAAATATTGCCAGGAAAGACCAGAGGGCAAATATTTTCCAGCTAGACTCTAAACTAGCAACTGCCATCATTACCAACATGATTGATAAAAATTGGCGCATATAAAATAATTGAGAATAATAATTAAAAGTAGAAAAAATTAGGATTAAGATTGTAGGATAATATTTTGCCGATAATTTTTTGCTAGTATAAAAAACCACAGCAAAATTACAGATCAGAGAAAACAAAAATAAACACCAATATTCCGAACCATTGGTTAGGATATGAATGGGATATAAAAGTAAAAAGAGGACGAATTCGTAGCGATCTTTAACTAGTTCATTATCAAATATACCTTTGGTGTCTATAGTTTGATAGATATCTAAGTAGATCCTGGTATCGGCAAAAATCTCAAAGGAAGAAATATAGACACTGACGCTAAGAATTACCAAAATTAGCAGTAAATTATTAACAGATAAAAGTTTGGGCTTTCGCTGTCGAGGTTTGAGTAAATCTAGCTGAATTGAAAGCAAAATAGGAAGATTACCGATAATTGGCGTAACTACCCACATAGCTAATCCGAAAAAGAGCATTGGTAATCTGAGTTCTGATAAATTGTTGATTTTGCTGATTTTGTCAAATGTTCGCTCGAGCATAAAACATAAAATAAGTGGGAAAAATTAAATCTGATTTTAAGTTTGATTGAATGGTTAAATATTTTGGCTTGGGGGTTTAGGAATCGACATTTATTTCAAGTAATTATCCGCACTCGATCTCAAAGAGCGATCGCCGAGTTGGAGACTTCCAAAAAGTACAATAACTAAATATGATGAATTATTTTATACTAAATCTTGTTGTCAAAATAGAAGCGCGATCGCTCTTTTAATGACATTACACAATTACAGTATGATTTTTATTTGCCTCGATTAAAAGAGCTTAAAGCTTAGAACTATTGACAGTAATATTTCTTTGTAAGACTTGCAAAAACTTGCGCAAAACAGAAGAGACTCGATCTTCTTTCCAAGCTGCAACTAATTCTAGTTCGGGTGTCGCTACATCTAGTTCGCGATAAACTACACCAGGACGATTGAGATTTTGCAGACTATTCGAGACAAAACTAACGCCAATTCCTGCTGCAACTAAGCCAATCATCGTGGGTTGAGGGGTTACTTCCTGTACGACTTTAGGTGTAAAACCTGCTTGCTGACACATTGAGAAGATGTGACCATAAAGGTGAGGCCCTACCTTTTGGGGAAACAAAATAAAAGATTGGTCTGATAATTTATTGATGGGGACGTAAGTATAACTGGTTAAAGGATGATCTTCTGGTAATGCTAGAACCATCTTTTCTCTCATCATCGAGATAAATTCAAAGTTACCGTCTACAGGCGGATGCAAAAACCCCACTTCAATATCTCCTGCGTTTAAAGCTGTTACCTGTTCGTTAGTACAGATTTCTTTTAGTCTTAGTTCGACTTGCGGATAGCTATTTTGAAAAGTCTTAATAATTTTTGGTAGTAAAGTGTACAGTGCTGGCCCTGTATAACCGATAATTAAGCTCCCCAATTCTCCGCGCTCGGCTTTTTGCACTTTTACAACCGCTTTTTCTACTCTGGATAAAATTTGTCGGGCTTCTTCTAGTAAGATTTTTCCAGGTTCGGTAAGCTGTACGATGCGTTTAGTACGAAAAAACAATTTTACCCCCAATTCTCGTTCTAAACGGCGAATTTGGTCGCTAATTACGGGTTGTGTAATCTTCACTTTAGCAGCAGCCTTTCCAAAGTGTAATTCTTCGGCTACTGCAACAAAGTATTTTAAATGTCTCAGTTCCATAAATATTAATAGTAATAGTTTTAAGCTATTAATTAGCCTGTATAAATCTATTGGACATTATAAGTAGCGAAGTTTTATCTTAAAAAAAGTTAACGATAACTAGGAGATACGGATGGGACGCAAACTATTTCTGGCGATGGGAAGTGTATTAATAAGATTAAATCCCTAAAAAAACCATGAATCTTCAAAAATGGTTATTTAGGCTAGTTTTACTGTTATTTTCAGTAGCAATAAGCCTCGGACTATCTCGGATAGTTGCTTCTAAATCTTTAGATTTTCCCAGTAACTATCAACAAGACTTCGCTCATTATGCCTCAGTTACCTGTCCTAATAGTCGCATTGTCCGACAAATATATGCCAATCCCATAGCGGTGAGTGCTGCTAAAGAAAACAATCCACTACCAAATGGCTCGGTTATTGTCATGGAGACTCATTCAGCTATAGCTGATGCTAATGGTCAACTAATACCAAATAGTTTGAATAATGTCTTTATTCGCGAGAAGCGATCGCATTTTGGCAGAGAACATTCGGCAAATCTACGTAACGGGAATTGGAAATATGCTTGGTTCAGTCCTACGGGAAGTTTAGTATCTAGCAGTGAATCATCCTGTTTGAGTTGTCATACTAGAGTCAGCGATCGCGATTATGTCTTTACTTTGCCAGATTTAGTTACCGCAGCACAGACAAACGAGTTGCAATCTCGACCGACTGAATTTGGCTTATCTGTTTGTAATTAATTTAATTTTTAAAAATAATATTCGCTATGAACATAAAAAAATGGTTGGCTGCTTCTGTAGCCTTAACAGGAATCGCTTTTCCCGTATTAGCTCAAAATCGTACTGCACCGATGAACTTTGCAGGACGTTATTTAGTTTCGGTTTCCGATGCAGATATGGTGGCATCGGCTTATATCGATGGTAGTTTAGGAACGAGGGAAGGAGAAGATACAATTAGTGTGATTCCTGTGGGTAAGCACGTCAGTCAACTAGAGGCTTATGAAGTACCAGCCAGTAATTCAGTAGCGGGGCCTCCTGTAGCAGTCGCCGTTACGCCCGATGGTCGTTACGCGATGGTGGTCGAAACTTGGACGCAAAGACCAGAAGGTGCAGCCGAAAATCAAACTTTTGGCGATTTAGAACATGGAAACCGTATTAGAGTATTCGACCTTCAAGACCCTACCTCACCTAGTCTAGTTCAAGAAAGCGCGATCGCGGAACGCCCCGATGCTGTGAGTATTAATTTTGATGGCTCTTTAGTGGCAGTTTCTTTTCATCCTAGTGGTGCGGGTACAGAAACTCCTTTAGCTTTAATTCCGTTTAGTAACGGGCAATTGGGCGAACCTGTTTATCCTGACCTTAGCAGTGTACCTCAAGGAGATAGATTGATTCATGCTGAATGGCATCCCACAGAGAATGTCCTAGCTTTAGTCAACGAAACCGCAGCAGAAGTATCTTTTGCTAGATTAATAGGTAATTTAGTCCTAGAACCCTGGGGAAATACGGTTAAAATCGAAAAAGCCCCATATATGGGTCGCTTTACTCCCGATGGTCGGCATTTTATTGTTAATAATTTGTATTGGGGTGCAGATGTGGAAGGAACATGGACAGAAGCACCCAAAGGAAGCATCAATAGTATTCGCTTAGAAGCAGGAACACAGCAAGATGGTACACCCCGACACGCTTTGATATCAAGAGCGCAGACTGGTGTAAGTCCTGAAGGTATAGCTATTAGTCCCAATGGTCGCTATGTGGTGACAACTAATTTAGAGCGCAGCTATTTACCCTACGACGACGATCGCATTACTTGGTATTCTTCTCTCACTCTGGCAACTCTAGACCCCGAAACGGGACAGTTAAACCACGTCGCTGATTATCCTTTCGATGGTATTTTACCCGAAGCTGCTGCCTTTGATGCTTCCAGTCAGTATTTGGCAGTAGTTAATTACGATCATTTTGATGACTCTATTCAAGGAGGAAGTATCGACTTTTGGCGCATCGGTGCAGATCCTTTAAATCCTCAACCGCAGTTAATTAAAACCAATTATTCCGTTCCCGTCACGCGAGGAGTTCACTCAATGATTTTGGTTGAATAGAGATCGAAATTAAACAGTAATTCTTTGTAAGACATTACTCGCTCGGCAACGCCCTTATCTAAAAGCAGTCTGGGACGGTTTTCAGAGACGATCGCTAAGGCTTGGGGATGATGTTGATTTTTTGTAAGAATCTTTTTAAGGATTGCTGATTCTGTTGAGAAACAGCCTGTTTAATAATTAAAAATAAAAAGTAGTCGAGGGAAATGATTCCTTGACGAAATCCCTCGATTAGTAACTCGATCGCGGTTGATTTAGTATCTTTATCTAAGAGCATTTTTGGTACTACTTCTTTGAGAATAAAACCTTTATATGCTCGCTCGGAAATTTTATCTCGGTAAGATGCAATCCAATCTAAAGACAATTGATAGTTGCTACGGCGAGAAACGCGATCGCCCCTGGCTTCGTTGTGCCAAATAGTTAGTACCTGGGGCAAAAAAATAAATTCTGCTGCACGATCTGCCAAACGCAAAACAAAATCTAAATCTTGATGCTTGGGCAGATCGACTTGAAACGGACAAGCAACTGCTAGGGAACGAGAAACCAGAAGGGTGCTGGTTAGTATTTCTCCTCCCCCCAACCAGAAATAGTCGGCAATAGTTTCTGTTGTCTTTTTACCCCGTCGCGGTAGGATCGAGGGCTGATAAAACACCCGACTGCTTTTCTGAAAGCGAGTGTAGCAAACTACCCGCTCTAAATTATCGGCTTGTTTGGCGATCGCCTTTAGTTGCAGATCTAGTTTTTGGGGTAGCCAAACATCATCAGAATCGAGAAAAGCGATATATTGACCCTGAGATTGTTTGATGCCTGTATTTCTGGCTGCCGAGCCTCCTTGATTGGTAGAGTGGCGATAGTAATAAAGACGACTGTCTTGGATCTTGTTGACTACTTCTGGGGTATTATCCTGGGAACAATCGTCTACCACAATGATTTCCAGATTAGTATAAGATTGCTTTAAAACCGAATCGATCGCTCTGGAGATTAATTCAGCACGATTATAGGTAGGTATGACTACGCTAACTAGTGGTTGCTCGGATGTCTGCATTATTTATCGCTTAATTGTTGGTAAGTTTCACTCAGGCGATCGCACAATCGCTCGATATTATATTCATTGAGTACTTTTTCTCGCCCTGCAAGTCCCATCTGCTGACGCAAATGAGGATCGTTAACTAGATGCTCCAGTTTGTCGGTTAATTCCCTGACATCTTTTTCTGCTACTAAATATCCCGTAACACCATCTTCGACTAATTCGGGAATACCGCTATGATAGGTACTGACAACAGGAATAGCCCGTGCCATCGCCTCCATCGAGGAGACAGGAATCCCCTCGCAATCTCCTGTTTGGCTGGTAATACTCGGAGCGAGAAGAAGATCTGCCCTGGCAATAATTGCCCTTACTTCCTGTTGTTCTTTCCAACCCAGAAGTTTGACTTGCTCTGCAACCCCTAGGTGTTCTATCTGCTGTTCTAGTTCTCTTTTCAAGATACCGTCACCGATAATCTGGTAATGTAGTTTTAACTGGGGATACTTAGTTATTAGTCTAGCTACTGCCTCAATGCCATAAGTTAAGCCTTTTTTTTCGACTAAGCGTGCCACGCTGACAATTAGGATTGATTCTGAATTAGAGCGATCGCCCTGAGAGGGCATAAATTTATTACAATCCACACCCATATGATGTACCGAGATTTGCTCTGGATTACATCCTAAAGCAATTAACTTCTTTGCCCAAAAATGGCTAATTGGTTGGAATAGATCGGCTCGTTGGAAGAGGTAATTGTAGACATTTTCACCATGTCTTTTGAGATAAAAGGAAATATCGTAGCCATGAAAGGCGGTAATTATTTTAGCGTCGATCGCTCCCAAATCTTTTAATAAAATTGCTTTGAGACCATTACGTCCGTAGTGACAATGGATAATATCGTAAGGTGGCTGTTCTAACAAAGGCAAGATTAAATATAATGGCTTGAACCAATCTGCTAGCTCGCCATAGAGTGACTTGTCGTACTTACGAAAATTCACAGCAGCCAGAATAGTTTTTGGTGCTTTGTGAAAATTTAATAAAAATAACCAGATTCCTTTTAAGCAACGCCAGAGCGAGTTGACAGGAATGGGGATGCAATAAGTACGTTTTAAAAGTTGATACTTAGTTACCTCTGGGTGCATTTGCTCGGTGTTTCCCTGGCGATTACCCTTTGGGTACGCTTCGCGATCGCAATAGATATCTACTTCATAACCGCGATCGATTAACCCCGTAATCTGGTTGAGAATAAAGGTTTCAGATAAACTGGGAAACTGATCGACAAAAAAAGCAATTCGCATCTTGTGATAGGTTAGTTGTTAGTTATCTTTATCTTTTGTGGACAAATCATTTCCATCCGATTGACTGTATTTAGCTTTTAAAAAAGGCAAAATTATCTTAGACTGATAAGCCTTGATTCTCCGTTGGATTTTGCCCAGTAAACCTGGTTCGGGCATCGGTTGACAAGGACGTTGCTTACTAAATACACAATGGATATACTGATTTTCTCGCCAAATATCGAGATAGGTAAAATACTCTAAATTAAATCCATATTTGAGAGCCAGAGGTAACAAACAATCGAGTTCAATTATCTCATCAATAATTTGCAGTTCTTCTGGTTCATTTTGTTGGAGATAAATCTGATATTCGGGGCTAGGATAAGTCAAAATTAATTTAGCGCGATCGCTGGTAACTTCAGCTAAATTATTAAATAGTTGGTCGTAACTATCGGCAGGTAAATGCTCGATTACGTCTACCATAGTTACTAAGTCTACATCCCCAGTTAACTTGCTGCGAATTGTCTCGAAGTTTTCTACTAAATTGACATTTAAAAATTCAATTTTGTTGGATTTGACAGTTTTACGGGCATAGTTAATGTTATTTTCTCCCAGATCGCAAGCGAGTATTTTTCCCGTAGCTAGTTTAGTAGCAATTTGTTCGGGGACGATGCCAATACCACAGCCGAGATCGAGAATATGACTATCTGGAGTTAAGTATCCAGTAATTAGTTCTACGGCGCGATCGATCCGAGGATTACCATGGAGTTTGTATTGCAACATCCTGGTAGCGGTAAACTCATCGTAAAATTGTTTAACTTCAGTTGAGCTAGTCATATTTCAAATTGGTTTGTTAGTTGTTAAATTGTTTTTTGAGTCGATCTAAAGAAGATTTCATCGAGTTTTTAATAGTACGAGCTAATTTAATCTGGAAAGAAATTTTCGCTCCCTCGATTTCATATCCCAATCTCTGTAGTAGATCGCTGGCTATACTTTCAAAATCGGCCAGATCTCGTTGAGATAATTTTTGTTTCCAACCATAGGCCCTAGTCGCATCGATGGGTTTTTGATTTAACTCAAACAAATTACTGTGTTCTGGTTGGATGTTAGACTCGGCATCGCGGTAATATTCCAACATTTGGGGACTATATTCTAGATTTAGCCAAGCACATAGAGCTTGTAAAGTCGCTTCGGGATGTTGTAGTAGCTGTTCGTAATAAAGCTCATAATATCTCGTTTCGCTGTTATCTAAAGAACGACCTGCGCTAATCCCCGCCGTGACTTGCCTGCACCAATATTCGGCGATGCCGAGCATATTACCCCGAAGCCATCCTGCTTTACGCATACTGATTGCCACATCACGACCATCTCTAATTATGTGAACGAATTGAGCATCGGGAAACATTTGAGCTAAAGTACAAATATCTCGAACTTGATGGGGAGTTTTGTCTCCCCAACGCTGTTTGTTTTTTTTGGCAACCGATGCCTGATAGATCGCTTGGGATGCTCCGCTAAAATCTGTAGGTGCAGCTTGTTCTAAAGCGGTTGCTGCTTCTATGACCGTAAGCTCGAAGACTGGAAAAGTAAAAGTTTTAGAAGTGGCTCGATTGGTTTGGAGATCGCGAATAAAAAAGTAGCGTTGGTATGGCTGAGAAAAGTCCCCATATATTGCTTGATTTTTTTGTAAGGGCAGCAGAAACTCGGTTTCGGCGGTGATATGTAGTACCCGACTTTGATTGAGCATCAAGCGGAGTAAAGTCGTACCAGAGCGATCGCAACCAACAATGAAAATAGGCGATGTCTTAATGTTCTTGGCTATTGGCTGTCTAATTTGACGATTAATCATGAGCATTAGATCGGGATTGAAGGCTTATTTCGGACGAGATTTCTGTTTGACTACTTTAAAAATCTCTCCTATTTCCAGCAGAGTTTGCTTACCTCCTGGTAAAACCAACCACAATATTAAGTAGAGTAAACCATATAATAGACAATCAACCAAAAAACTCAGCAGTAGATTGTAATTAGCAGTTATTATAAAATGCTCGATCGCCATTAAAGCGATCGCCGCACCAATTGAGGCAAAGGCTGGTCTAGCAATAGTTTTTACAAAAGTCTTAAATTTGAGATGCGTATCTAAATAACAATAAGCAATTGCCACAAAGATTAATATTGGTTGAGCCACTCCATAAGCTCTAGCCACGCCAATAGCTCCCCAGTTAACACTAATCGCGAAAATTATGCCGTAAATTATTGCTACCAGCACTCCAAACCGAAATTGACGGTCTGTTCTACCTAAAGATTGATATACCCACCCCGCAGCGACATTAAAAGTACCGACAAAAGCTGCGGGCATTAAATATTTAAATAAAGGTACTGCTCCCAACCATTGTTGCCCCAAGAGTAATAAAATCAATTGTTCGGCAGTGGCAAACATAAAAGCCACAATTGGCATTCCCAAAGTAGTAATCAATAAAATTGCTTTGTAATAATACCGACTGTACTTTTCAGGTTCGGTTTGCAAACTAGCAAGGGTAGGCAATGCTACGCTATTGATTGGGTTATTGATTTGTTGAATTGGCAACAGCAAAAGTCGATAAGCCTGAGCATAGAGTCCCAACTGCTGTGAACCCCAGCGACGACCGATTAAGATATTATCTAAATTACGAGAGAAATAATTGACTAAGCTAAAACCAGTCAGATTACCACCATAAGCCAACATCGAACCAATTTCCGCATCTGGTCTGGGTAGCCCAGGTCGCCAACTACAAACTAGCCAAACTCCAATAGCATTACTGACTACTGTAGCCACGAGCATCACGACCAACGCCCAATAACCCAGTCCATAATAAGCAGCAGCTATGGCTGTTACGACTCCAGTCGCCATTGCCGTAATTTCAATTTTTGCCAAGCTAACAAACTGCATTTGTCGTCTCAAGAGTGCTTGGTGTTGTACCGTTAAACCACCAAAGATAAAATTAACTGCTAATACTAGAGTAATTCCCTGAAGACGAGGTTCGCGATAGAAGGCTGCGATCGCCGGGGCGAGCAAAGCCACAACCAAAGCTACCAGACAACCAACCCCCAAATTAATCCAAAACAAGGTACTAATTTGCCGATGATTGATTTCTGAACGTTGAATAGTGGCAGCAGATAAACCCAAATCCTTAAAATACTCGACAAAACCGATCGCTACTGTTGCCATACCGATTAAACCATAATCTTCAGGAATCAGTAGACGAGCTAACACCATCGTCGAGCCAAATTTGAGGATAAATTTGCTGGCTTGAGCAGCAACAGTAACTACACCACCGCGTACCGAATGCTGTTTTAAGTTTGCCTTTAAATGGTCGGTATTAAAATAGTTTTTTTCAGTTGACAAAGGGACATTTCGCTGTTTGGACACTAATTAGCTCTGAGGTAATCTATTGTTTTAAGTATTAGGTTTTCTTGCCCGTTGGCACGAGTCATGCTTAATCAAGAGGAATAAAACCCGTTCTGGCGATCGCTTTTTGACCTTGAGGTGTGAGCAAAAAATTAGCATAAGCGCGACCAATTTGCAACTCATCCTCTGGATTTTCCAGATAAACTACGTACAAATAATGTGTTAGAGGATATTGAGCAGTACGAAGGGCGGAAAAGTTGAGTTGATTGCGCTGTTGTGGACACTCAGAAGCTGGTACTAAAGGTTCTCGATAAGGAGCGACAAAATTACTACCCCGCTCTGCTAAAGGCAATGGTTTGACGCTACACTGAGGGACGATCGCGGGAGCAGAGCCATAATAAATTCCTCCTGGATTGTTTGCCAGCTCGCGCAGAGCCTGAGTAGTCGTGGAGACGAATTCGACATTGGGACCAAATTCTCCCTCGCCCAAAATTCTAGAGTTAAAAAAATCAACCATTCCCCCAGTAGTAGTAGGACGAGAATAAGCCTTAATTGGCAGATCTGACCCACCGATCTCTTGCCAATTAGTAATTTTTCCCGTATATATTCCTCGGAGTTGCTCTAAAGTTAAACCAGTCAGATTGAGAGTGGGGTGAACGGCTACAACCACGCTATCTACAGCTACAGGAAATTGTTTGAGCTTTAGTCCTTTTTGTTTTGCCCGCTCGTGTGCTTGGGGACTTATCGCCTGAGAAGTCTGTACAAACGCTAATCGACCCTCCAGTAGCATTTTGATTCCCGGACTAGTGCCTGGTGGCTCAGTTTCTGGTTGTATATACCGTAGTTGAATTTCGGGTCGCTCTGACTGGATCGCTGAATCTACTGCCAAACGCAAGGAAGCCCAGGCTGTACTGCCACCGTAATTAAAGACTCCCGTGGTTACATTTGGCACACGAGCAAAATCAGGAATATTTTGTCCCTGGTTTGCACTTTCAAGCTGTAATTGGAACAATTGCCCAATTCCTTTGCCGATTAACGTCACCGACCAGCTTAGAGCCACAAAGAGTCCTAAATATAAAGTCCACAAGCTTAATTGTCCTGAATTTTTTTGATTGGGATTGTCCATAAAACCGAGCCAAAAATAATTTTTTCCCGTCTTATCATCCTAGGGGAAAATACCGATTCAGAACTAGATACTCCTCAATCGAATTGAGTCGAGTGTTACATAAACAACATCAAAACAAATTATTTTGCTTTAAATTGTCAACATATATTAAGCTTAAGACAACAGATATTAAGTAGTTTTACACAAACAATAGTTTCGTAGTTTTTTACTGGCGTTCGTAGTTGTGTAAAGCAAATTAATCATTCCGAGCGGAAAGATTTTTAAAGATTGAAGTTGAGAAGCTATCTAACAACATGATTAATGATTGAATCTCTTGATGTAAAAGCGAATAATAACCAGAATATAGCCGAAATCTTAGAGATTACGGCACAAACAACCAGAAAAATTCTCAAATGCGAGCGTGTTGTTGTTTATGATGCCAGTCAACTACCTATGGTTAAGGTGGTGGCTGAATCTATTGACCCCAAACTGACTTCAATTTTGGGAACGAGCCTCTTCGATCCTTTTGTGACGGGGGATTATCTGGAACTCTATTGTTATGGTCAAGCGGTAGCTATAGATGATATCGAGGCAGCAGATGTCGAAAATAGTCAATTAGAAAATCTCCAGCAGCTCGAAGTAAAAAGTACAGCGATCGCTCCAATTGCTGCTGGTAATGAATTATTAGCTTTGTTAGTTGCTCATCAATGCAGTCAATCTCAACCTTGGCATCCTCAAACAAGCAGTATATTAATAGAAAAAGCCAATACAGCTAGCTACGCTCTGGCTAATATTTCTCAAGCCCAAAAAAAACCAGATTCTTCTGAATTTAGCCCGCAAAAACTAGAGATTAGAGAAAACGGAAATTCCCCAACCATGGAGTCACCAGCCAATAGTAACGGTAACAGAAATGTTTTATCTACAGAGCAGAAAACCAAAATTCAAGAAGAGAAAACTACATTGCTGAGAGAAGTTAAGGAAAAAATATCCGACGAGCTAGGACGAGAAAATATTCTCAATACGACAGTAGAGGAGATGCGTTGTCTACTAAATTGCGATCGCATGGTAGTTTATAGCCTCAACGAAGATAACTACGGGGTAATCGTAGCCGAATCTGTTGGTAGTCAATGGACTAGGGCAGTGGGTAAAATGATCGACGATCCCTGTATGGCAGCAAGATATATAGAAGAATATCGTAACGGTCGAGTCTGCGCCATAGATGATATTTATGGTGGTAACGTTTCCCCCTGTTATCTCGAACAGTTAGAGGGGTTAGAAGTAAAAGCCAATTTGGTAGCACCAATTGTTAGTGAAGAGCAACTATTTGGTTTATTGATCGCCCATCAATGTAGTAATCCTCGCAGTTGGCAAGAACCAGAAATTTACTGGATAAGCGAAATCGCCAGTCATCTAGGTATGATGCTGGAATACAGCCAAGTATTTGCCGAAACCGAGCCACAAGCACAACCACCATTGACTATCAGTGAAACCAAATGGAATCAACATTTTACCGATGCGATTCAATATATTCGTCAATCTCTAGATCGAAATGAGATCCTCAAAGCCAGCGTCAAAGAAGTCCGACGAATTTTAGAATGCGATCGCGTGGTAGTTTATAGTCTCGATCGAGACTTACGCTATGGAACGGTAATAGCAGAATCTGTGGCTCCTGGTTGGACGAGAGCTTTAAACAAGAAGATCGACGATCCTTGCTTTGAGCCCACCTATCGAGATAAATATCTCGATGGTAGAGTTCGGGCTTGGAACAATATTTACGAGTCTGGTTTGACTAGATGTTATATCGAGCAGCTAGAAAAGCTAGAAGTTAAGGCAAATTTGGTCGCGCCAATCGTCAATGAAGGTAAACTAGTTGGCTTACTGGTGGCACATCAATGTTCTGACTTTCGTAACTGGCAACAACCTGAAGTACGTTGGGTAGCCCAGATTGCTACTCAAGTAGGCTTTGCCCTAGATAATGCCAAACTGCTAGCCGATGCCAGACAACTTCAAGCACAGTTAGAAAATGAAGCCAAACTAACCAAGTATTTTACTGATGCTGTGCGCTATATTCGAGAATCGCTGCACAAAGAAGACATCCTGGAAGTTAGCGTGGAAGAAGTACGGCGGGTTTTAGAATGCGATCGCGTTGTCGTCTATAGCATGAACTCAGATAATCATGGCAAGATTGTTGCCGAATCTGTTGCTCCTGGCTGGACTAGAGCGCAGGGCAGAGTCATCAAAGATCCCTGTTTTCAAGCCAGATATCTCGATAAATATCGTAACGGTAGAGTCAGAGCCTGGAGTAATATTTACGAATCGGGTTTGACTGGTTGCTACATCGAGCAGCTAGAAAAATTGGAAGTCAAAGCCAATCTAGTTACGCCAATTGTCAGCGAAGGAAAACTGTTTGGTTTGCTCGTGGCTCACCAATGTTCTGACTTTCGTGACTGGCAACAACAAGAAATACGCTGGGTAACTCAAATTGCCACTCAGGTAGGTTTTGCTCTCGATAATGCCCAACTTTTAGCCGATGCCCAAGGACTACGCCAGCAAGTTGAAGATGAAAGCAAGTGGACGGAGTATTTTACCGCTGCGGTTCAACATATTCGTCAATCTCTGAAAATAGGCGATCTTCTCAAAACTAGCGTCAGAGAAGTACGAAGAATCTTAGAATGCGATCGGGTTGTGGTTTACGGCTTGAATTCAGATAAGCACGGTGTAGTAGTCGCTGAATCTGTAGCCCCTGGCTGGACGAGAGCGCAAGGTAAAGTAATTAAAGACCCCTGTTTTGAAAGTAGGTATCTCGATAAGTATCGTAACGGTAGAGTCAGAGCCTGGAATAATATTTACGAATCGGGTTTGACTGGTTGTTACATCGAGCAACTAGAAAAATTAGAAGTCAAGGCAAATTTAGTTACGCCTATTCTCAATGAAGGTAAGCTATTTGGCTTACTGGTGGCACATCAATGTTCTGACTTTCGTAACTGGCAACAGCCAGAAATACGCTGGGTAACACAAATTGCTACTCAGGTAGGTTTTGCTCTCGACAATGCCAAACTCCTCCAACAGCTTCAAGAATCGACTAAAACCAGCGATCGAGTATCCCATCAACAGCACCAGCAGGCAGAAGCTCTCAAACATCAGGTAGTAGAGATCCTGACAGAAAATGGCGATGCCTATCAAACTCTCTCTCAGGAAGCTATGCGCCAATCTGAGACGACGATTGAGGTTTTACAACAGATTCAGAAAGTTACTGACTCATTCAGTGGCATCGCCTTGAATGTTCAACAGGTTGAATTTCAAAAGCAACAAAATAATCTAGCAGTGCAAGATACTCAGGAAAGCTTGAATCATGCTGTAAATACTATTACTAGCATTCAACGCACAGTTCAAAATGTCGCAGTTGGATTCGATCGTCTCAGTCATTCTTCTCAAAAGTTAGCTGAAACAGTTAATACGATCAAAGAATTGAGTAAGCAAATAGTTCAGCAGTCTATGAATATCACTAGAGCAATCAATCGCAGTCAGATCGATCTCAACGGTCAAAACTCGATTATAGATTTGTCGGATAATATTTTTTCTTTGATGCAACAGCTATTTGAAGCTTCGGCAAAAGTCGAACCTCTATTTGCTAATATCCAGACAGAAATTAGAGAAAAAACTCTGACTCTTGACTCAGGAACACAGCAGTCCCTCGACGGCATAGGAGAATTTCAAACAGTTCGTCAGAAGCTAGAACGAGTCGTTGCTTTAAACAACAAAATGAATAGTCTAATCGAAAATATTTCCCAGTCAATAGAAAATCAGACCAAAAGTTCGACATTTGCTAAAGATTCTGTACAGGAAGTTGCCAGCATCGCCGAGCGAATTTCCGAACAGTCGATGACCATAACTCAATCTTTTAATCAGTTAGTAGTATTGGTTCAACAGCTTTAGAGGTTATTATGAACAAAGAATTAAAAACCTACTATGAGTGAGAAATTGAGTAATCCTTACTCTCTCTATTTCCCTCAACGACGTTGGTAGTAAACCCTTTAGGGTTTTTGATTGGTCTGGCAACCTAATACTGGCAATGGCTCTTTACCAAGATTAAGATTAATAAATCCTCTACCACCGAGCTTTATAAATCTAATGCTTTATTTTGCTTACTATTACTTTGCCTGACGAAAATAAGAGAGGCAACAGTAGTATAAAAAACTAGGGAGTAAGTACCAAAGAACAAAGTTCTAGACATCCAAAAAAAGCATCCTACACTTAGAAGCAATCCAGCTATTAAAAACACAGTTAATCTACTATTAATTAGGTTAGTTAGGTCGATGATATTACCTTTACTAACTATAATCAAAAACGGCAGCATCATTTGTATATCATAATAAGAATATCTGCCCACAGGAATAAAGAAGTCAGCAATTAAGCAGATTAAACTACCCATCAAAAATATAGAATTCAGCTCCTTTTTCCCAAGAACGTATCTGAAGACGTACCAAATTAAAAATAACATAGTAGCGACAAAGGCGATCGCGAGAATATTGCGTTTATTTGGTAAATCTAGATAATTTAATACATCATACAAGGAAGTATTATCAAGATAGTTTTCAAGTGTATTTCTAACGGTTGGATCGAAGCCTTCAACAATTTTTGGATAAATAATATTGGGCTCGGGAAGTGTTCTAGCTTCTAAGGGGAAATATGTATTTAAATCTATAATACCAGTCATTCCCAACATGGCTAAAAAGTATTGCTTCCAGATAAATGTACCTGCTACTACCCAAGATAGAGAGAGGCTAAAGATTAAACCTAGAAAACCTCCTAACAAAAAAGAATATCTTTGACAAATAAGAAAAGGAATAAAAAATAGGATAAAAGAGGGTCTAAGACTAGCTGTTATACCAACAAAGAAACCACTAGCAATATGATTGAATTTCGAGCCTTTGTTTAATAAAAACCAAGCTAAAGACAGTAAGAAAACATAAATTATATATATTTGACCTGAATTGATGTGAAAACGCCAGAATAAACTATTGACAAAAAAAAACTCACAGCCAGTACTAAATTAGCTCTAAACTGATTATTGCTACTTTTTAGAAAGAGGAAGATAGTAGTTAATAAGGCAATCCATTGAACTACGAACCAAATTACTTTTTGTTGTAGATAAGAAAATCCTGCTATGAATGAATGTATAACTAAAACTGTAGGTGGAACGCTCAGTTTTGAGAATATTTCGCTAGGAATAGCGAGGGGATCGTAAAATATTTCTGGTAAACTTGGTTTCCATTTAAAAAAATAAGGGTCTATTCCTTCGAGCATTAACCTCGCTCCTACAACCCGATTTCTGAGATCTGACCCTGGATATCCAAGAGTATTTTTGAGATCGACTATCAAACCGATAATTGTAATAACTACTGCTGCTAACAACAGGAAATTTATTATTTTGTGTTTTTTACTTGATTGCATACCTAAGCTAATACTAATTATATTGTTATCAATTTTGACCGTAGAATGCGGAGCCTGCTACCGCTAAAAAATTAAGTGGTTTTAGTCGAGTTTGAATTGAATCTCTCCCAGAAAAAACCTGCTACATTAGCCACCTGAGATAAAAAGAACAAACCTGAAATCAGGACTTTGGGTTGTTTTGAAGCCTGAGAAAAAGGATAGGAAAGTAGATTAAAATAAAAAGATAATGGTTCGACCTCTATTTCTTTAGCTGCTCTTTGGGAGCGTAACTGATGAAAGCAAAAAGCTCCTCTTCCGTAGCCAAAATGCTGTTTCCAAAACGAAGCTAAACTCAGCTTGTGGTAATGATTTATCCTCGCTTCGGGAAGATACAACATCGGATAAACTCGATTCCAGCGATCGCAAAAATCGCGATCTTCGGCAGCTGCTAGAGGAAAAGAGACATCAAAACCATTTAAGGCATTAAAATTGGCTCTGGGCATGGCTATATTGTTAGAAGCAAAAAAAGCATCTTTCCCCCGAGCTGGATTGTAATACTCATATAAATAGTCAATTAGCTTTTGCGAAGCCACGGAAAAAATATTATTAGCTAGGGCATTAATAGTCTTTCCGCCAATCATCGCTTCTGGTGCGGTAGCAAAACCATTTGCCAAGCGATCTAGCCAATCAGCAGTGGGTTGACAATCATCATCAGTAAAAGCTAAATACTCTCCTTGAGCTACTTTTGCACCAGCGTTTCTAGCCGCAGCAGGGCCAGCATTTTCTTGACGCAATAGCTTGAGATTAATTTGGTTATTAAATGGTTCAACTACCGAATCTAAAGGCGTTTTGCTCCCGTCATCAACTACAACCACCTCAAAACGATCGCACGGATAGTCTAAAGTCGCGATCGCCTTTAAACAATTCGCCAGTCTTTCAGGACGATTGTAGGTGGGGATAATAATTGAAAAAAAGGGTCGCTCCATATAAGGTATGATAGTCTAATATTTTCAACGAAATTATTCAAGTTTTGAAGTTTCTTTAGTAGCCTCGAACGCTTCTAACATTGGCGAGCTGTTGTTTGAAGTTCGAGAGCGAAAATAAATTTTATCGCCTACCTAAATAATATATTTACCTATTTAACAATGATAGCGATCGCTATCTTACTCAAGCTAGTCAAACAATATTAAACTAAATACAACTTAAACTCAACTAGAAACAATTGGAAATTATTTTATCTAAAAATCGGAATTTATTCCAATAAGACAAATTACTAAGTAGTTAATAATTATCCCTCCGATTGAAGTGCAAAGCGAGGGACTTCGATACATATTCGACAAACTTTAGCTTGCTTCTTGATTAAAACAATAAATATTACCTTCGGTATTTATGCCAAGATTTTAGTATTAAATAAATTTCATTGAAAACTTAAAAATTTGGCAATGATGTCAAAACTAGAAAAGGTAATTTATAATTTATATTTTTGCTATTCTCCGATAATTATTATTGCTCTGCTAATTGTTATTCAGCTAATCCAGCTAACTCCAACTAGATGTTTATTTAATTCTTTAGCCAGTGATTGCTTATTTTATCGGTTGGACTCAAATTTAATTTATCACCCGCTAAATATCATTAATTTAATCTTTATTACCTATAATATTCTCTATCTCCACTACAATATAATTTTAAAAAAAGATGTCGTAGGTAGAAGCGTAAAAAAAATCTACGACCGAACCAAAAGAAAATATCAGCTTAAAAGACAACGCAAAAGAATCAGTATCTTACTGTTTTGCTACGTGACTGCCTTAATTCTTTCTTATTTTAGATTTCCTATTACTCTAGTAAAGGTAATTTACTAAAGTAGTTTTATCATTTGTTTTCAGTAAATTCGTTATCTTGCTTTGCTTCTGCTTCCATTGCTTCTATTAAAAATAATTTAGCCAACTTATCATAAATTCCTGCACCAATATACTGAGGATATTTATGAGAACGACTATAAACCCAGATTAAATTCTCGCCATAGTAAATTCGTATATCTTTAAATAAACCTTTGCAGCTAGGAATTAAAGAATTTGCTCGATTGAGGGCATCTGTCCAACGTTCATATTTTTCATCAAAGCCAGGAGTAATAACTCGAAACATTATTATATAAAGAGGCAAAAAACCATAGATAATATCTTTAAGTATTTTATATTAAATTTGAATAGAGCAATGGAAAATACTAATTGGACGGATCTAGCATTTGGTGGAGTTGCCTTATTTATTGTAGTTAGCGGTTTGTTTCTACTGTTTCAAGGAATCGGTGCGATCGATAAAAAAGACTAATATCGCTCTTCCCCGAATAATTTGTATCCATTAAGTCCAGAGTCAAAAGTTCTGATTTAGATACTCATTCTCAGATCTCAAATGCTCGACGGTAAATAATATGACATATGACTCAAGCTCAATCTAGTCTGGAATTTATACCACCAGCATACAATTCTCTGGTTTGGCAAGTTGCTAAAGGCGTATTACCGTTCTGGTTGCGCTACAACCATAATATTACTGAGGTTAAAATTAACAATGCTTCAGAGTTAGTGGAGTTATACGATCGATTTCAGCAGGGTAAAACGCGGTTTATGCTGGCATTTCGCCATCCTGCTGTGAGCGATCCGCCCTGTATAACTCAGCTTTTATGGAATCAGTTACCTGAGATAGCACGACAGCAGGGAGTATCTTTAAAGTCGCCAGTTCACGCTCATTTCATTTACGATCGCGGTATTCCCCTTTGGGCAGGAGATAAAGTAGGCTGGATAATATCTCGTTTGGGGGGGACTCCAATTCGTCGAGGCGCGTCAGATCGAGCGGGTTTACGTTCGATTCGAGATCTATTTGCAAACGGACGTTTTCCCATGGCTGCTGCACCAGAAGGAGCAACTAACGGTCATAATGAAGTTGTTAGCCCCATAGAACCAGGTATCGCTCAGTTTGGCTTTTGGTGTCAAGAAGATTTATTGAAGGCTCAACGCTCCGAAATAGTTGCGATCGCACCATTGGGAGTGAGATACTTTTATCAAACCGCACCCTGGCAATACTTGGAAGAATTACTATCTCAGTTAGAAGTTGAAAGTGGTTTTAAGGATACTCCCAGTGCAACTATGGGATTAGCTAACGGGATCGAAGCTACTCAGAGTCAAGAAGCGGATCTCTACCAAAGACTATATGCCCTAGCAGAATACCTGTTATCCTTGATGGAAGAATTTTATAGTAAGTTCTATCATCAGCAAATCTCTACAGAAGAGGGAGAATTATCCAGTCGCCTCCAGGCTTTACTCGATGCTGCGCTAAAAGTTGCCGAACAGTCTTTTAAAATTAAACCTAAAGGCAATATAAGCGATCGCTGTCGTCGTGTGGAACAAGCAGCCTGGAATCGGATCTATCGTGACGATTTAGAGGAGATAGAAGAACTTGCTCCCGCAGTCAAAGGATTGGCCAATTTAGTGGCCTCCGAAGCAGAGTTACGCCTCTGGCATATGCGTCTAGTAGAAACTTTTGTTAGCGTTACAGGAAACTATGTTGCTGAGAACTACACTGTCGAAAGATTTGCCGATACTATTCTACTGCTGTGGAGAATGATCGCCAAACTCAAGGGCGAGTCCGACATCAAAGCTCCTTATTTGGGTAAAAAATGGGTACAGCTTACTGCCATGCCTTCTTTTTGCATTACCGACTACTGGCAACAATACCAAGATAACCGTCGCCAAGCCGTCGCCGATCTTACCCAAGATTTGCAACAAGCACTTGAGAAATCAATTTCTGATGTTGCCTAAAATTATAGTAGTGAGTAGTAAGTAGTAAGTATAGACTATGATTTAAAACTGTAGTAGTCAGAATAATACTGCCACCTTTTTCGATCATTGGTTCTAATTTCTGCACTGTGAAAAAAGTAGCTTTAAGATTCATCGCTATCTCTTCATCAAAAGCTGATGGGGATATCAGATTGTTCGTACTTCGGCTCTGAAAAACTTAAAAAAAAATGCCTTTATTTTCAACAAGCTTTATTAGGCAATAACTTTGTCAGCGAGCCAATTATTTCTCGTACTACGGGAATACATCAGGTTAATATCGCTGCACCTATTTGGGGTGTATCTAAACTTAAAAAAGGTTCTACTCTCTCAACCAAGTCACCAAAAGGAGTGTTTATCGGCAAAAGGTTTGTGGACTACTTCGTCTCCACCAACGGCAATAATTTTCTCGCGATCTTCTTTGAAGACACTAGCGGTTAGGGCAACAATTACCGTCGGTTTAGACTTGGGGGGCGAAAGTTGTGCTTCTTCTTTTCTGATTTTGGCGATCGCTTCGTAACCATTCATCACTGGCATTTGGATGTCCATCCAAATTAATCTAGGTTGCCATTCCCGCCACAAGTTTACTCCCTGCAAACCATTGGCTACTGCTTTTACTTCAAAGCCGACAGACTCTAACAGTTTGACTAATAGTTCTCTACTTTCCCATTTATCTTCGACAACCAAAATTTTAGGAATAGTTGTATCGGGAGCAATTTGAGTAACTTGTCTGGTTGGATATTTGGGTAGGGTAATATTTTTTGCTTCATCTACCTCGATCTCAAATCTAATTGTAGTTCCTTTGCCCAATTCTGATTCAACCTCGATCTTTCCTCCCATTAATTTCACGAATTTTTGACTGATCGATAAACCTAACCCCGTACCTTGTTGAAATTTGACCCCTGCTTCGCTTTGATAGAAAGGATTGAAGAGATATTTTAGTTCGGATTAGGGCTTTTCTGTTTTTCTATTCTACTAGACGATGGTGGAATATAATATTCCCAACATGAGGATGTTAAAACGAGTTTTGCCATTATTAAAAAAGGAGAGGATTATTTTTGCCCTCAATCTTGGTTGCGATCGCAATCCCATTAATTAGCAATTTGTAAGGTTTGGACTTTGGACAAAAAAACGAGAAGTTCGCGAGTGCATATCGCGAACTAAATCCCCAAGGAAGGAGCGACAGATAATGAGAAGATTGAGCCTGTGTTTGGACAAACCGATTTCAATCGAGTTCATATTACCGAT
>JASJEI010000271.1 GCA_030064795.1 Pleurocapsa sp. MO_226.B13
TGTAATTAGAGCATGGAGTTGTTCGGGAATGCGATCGCCCTCGACCATAATTATCTCATTAGGTTGATATTCTCGAACGTAGCTATAGGGAACAAGACTTTTCAATTGGGTTGTAGCCAAATCTTGAAAGATCGAGATTTGTTTTAACTGAGCAAGCGACGAGCAACCTTTGACGAGCATTAATTAGTACATAATCTTAATTTGATTATTTTAATTGAACCACAAAAATCTGGCATTTAGGGCGATCGCGCCGATAGTTACTTTTGACTAAATTAAAACTGAGCTAAATAAACTCTTAGAACCAAGGTATTTTGCAGGGCTATTTGATTCTAAATAGTAGGATAAGTATTGCTCTAAGTACAGGACAAAAAATTTAGTGAGTCAAGAAAATCAGTGTATTTCAAATCTAAATCAGTGAAGATTGAACGTAAAAGATCTAAACCATGGCCAAAAATGCTCTTAGCTAATCTTCCATGCTTCTTGACCTCGATCGATTTGTGTTAATGCAACCATTCTCCCATTTTAATCGCCCAACACCCACTTCCAATATTAGATGCTGATGAACTTCCAGAAAATGCCATTATCTACCGCACCTGCAAGCGAAGGCACAAAATACAACGATGGTCTATATCAGGGATTTAACTTTCTTTCCCAATCACCATTAAATGCCCTCAATACCACCAACATTGCTTACTTTGTCGCTGATGGAAGATCTCAAACAAATTTCTTCGACCCTAATGATACTTCCTATGTTTTTGATGCTCAACTACTACGAAACTTTGCCAACGTCCAAGCATTTGGTATCGATGATGGTAATAATGCAGCGGGGGCAGTAACCCAAAGTCAGCTAAACTTTGTCGATTCTAACGAGGGTTTAATAGTTGGCGATGCAATGAATCTCTCAACAGAATTACTCAAATCAGGACTAGCATCAGATGTAGAGTTAGTAAACATCCTTGTCGATGGTCAAGTAGTCGATACCATTACACCAGACCAACTAACCGACAGTCCACTAGGCTTAACCTACTCTGGTTCAGTAGAAAATCTAGATGTCAGTGTCGATGCCGAAAACATCATTACCGCCGAAGTCGTCTTCACCCCCGAATCAAACTTTGCCACTACCACCGTAGACTAGACCGTCACCGCAGGACAAGGAACAGTAACCGATGCCGATGGAAATCCCCTTGAC
Source organism: Pleurocapsa sp. MO_226.B13 (assembly GCA_030064795.1). The sequence goes on from JASJEI010000271.1 coordinate 1,190, forward strand.
GAATCTGGCAATACCTCTGGAGACGAAGATCCTTTTGCCAGAGAACGTAATGGTAGCGATAGTGACGATGAAATTACCATCGGCTATGCCGACTTGGGGGCAAATGGTGGTGCTGGTAATGACTACATTGTCGGTAATAAACGAGATAATCTCCTTAATGGTGGAGAAGGTGACGATACCATTTTTGGTCACGAAGGCGATGATACCATTACCACTGGTGCAGGTTTAGATAAAGTCGATGGGGGAGATGGCATCGATACCGTACTCTATAGCGATGTTGTCTATCAAGGCAATAGCAATATCTCTCTCCGTCAGGCAGCCAATATTGTTATCTACAACAACACCGATACCTTAACCGATATTGAATATCTACAATTTAACGATGTCAGAGTTGATGCCGAAAACTTTGTCGTTACTCCAGTTTTAGAAGTAGAAGACATTAGCGTTAGGGAAGGAAATTTGAGTAACAATATTGCTCAATTTACCTTTAATCTCTCTACCCCCGCCCCCGTAGACGTAGTATTTGACTACAGTACTGAAGACATCGATGCAGTTGCAGGAAGTGATTATGTCGCCACCTCTGGACAGATAACTATCCCCGCAGGAGAGACGAGTGCTAGTCTAAATCTCGAAGTGATTGGAGATGATGAGGATGAAGGCATCGAACTCTTTGGTTTGAAGATCTTAGGAATATCGGGAGCAACTTTCGCTAATAATCAGACTGAATATACCCCCATTGCTCAAACCGAAGATGATTTTCTTTACCAGTCCGAATACATTGGTCAAGACTTTAACTACTCTCAAGCAGTACCGAATGGTAGTTACGATGTCACCCTTCACTTTGCCGAAATTTTCTTTAACCAGTCAGGAAAACGGGTGTTTGATGTTACTCTCGAAGACCAATTAGTTCTAGATGATTTTGATATTTATGCCCAAACAGGAGGCAAAGACATTGCTCTAGAAAGAACGTTTAATGTTGATGTCACTGATGAATTGATTAACCTCAATTTCCTCTCTAGCGTCGATCTAGCCAAAGTCTCGGCAATTGAAATCGAACCAGCTAACTCCGTAACCAGAACTAATGCAGGGGGAGATGAGTACACCGATCTCTTCGATCGCCAATGGCAAGCCAGCATTGGCTTCACGGGCGATCGCACTTTTTCTAACAATAACCCTATTGCTCAAACCGAGTCTGATTTTCTCTACCAGTCCGAACACAATGGTCGGGACTTTAGTTACTCTCAAGCAGTAACTAATGGTAATTACGATGTCACTCTCCACTTTGCCGAAATTTACTTTAACCAGTCAGGGAAACGGGTATTTGATGTCACTCTCGAAGATCAATTAGTCCTGGATGATTTTGACATCTTGGCCCAAGCAGGAGGCAAGGATATTGCTCTGGAGAGGACGTTTAATGTTAATGTTACTGATGGATCTCTCGATTTGGACTTTCTCTCTAGTGTGAACCTAGCCAAAATCTCGGCGATTGAAATTTCCGCTTCAGATTTTTAGGTCGATCGCAATTTGGATCTTGGCGATTGAAATTGAAGTAGTTAAAGGCGATCGCTTTGATAGAAAATTAATCAATGGAGAGGGCGATCGCCTTTACCTTACCTTTACCTCAATTTATGGCAATTGCGAGAAACTTAGCCCCGAATTTAGATCGAGATGCACTCTTCAAGTATATGGCAAAGCGCGAGCGCGAAAATGTAAGTACGATCTCGATCGCATTTTGGACATTTTTAGAATGAAATAGCCCTGGGTATTTTGTTCTTTTTCTTAGAGATTGGTGGCTAAAAAATTAGTTATTTTTTGCATTTTTGACAACCTAACTGTCTATCTTGACGCTTGAAGCTGCGATCGCTAAATTCAATCTTGCTAGGTAAGATTAAGTAATAAAGTTTTGAGCATCAAAATGTTACTATTTCTTCTATCCTAGCCAGATTATTTTCTTGATTAGCTAATAAAGTAGGTTTTAGTTTTGAGTGTATCTCTCAGCAATAGAACAGACAGAATTTAAGTAATTACGAGAACAAGCCCGATAATCTGTAGGCTTTATGCTTTGATGGTTTTGCAACAGGAATAAAGACATACTAGCGTTAATTACTTGGTCTTGATTCCACTGGGGATTGACAGCTAAAAAATCTTTAATGCAATTGTAGATACTTTCATCTACTTCAATACTTAGGAGAACTTTATTTGGCTCTGATCTCATTGTGTGGATTTTAAATAAAATATTGATTTGTTAATTCACTCTATCAAAGTTATTTACGATCGTAGTTTTAATATTTAAATAGATTATTTATGTGGATTGTTCGCTGAAAATACTGATTTTTAACTATGTGAAAATACTGATATCAAACGAGTTGTCAAGACCTAATTATAAAGAAATAATTTACTTCTGGGGAAAAGTCAGATGATTCTGGGGAAAAAAGCTGGAATACTTAATTACCGATGATGATAAGTAATTCTTATCAGACTAGCGCGTCTAGGCTCAAATACTAGGTTGATTTTTGAACCTGTAATCAATTGTTCCTCGAAAGTTAGAGTTTATCCTAAATCCGATTGGTAAAAGTGGCATTTAATTGATTCCTACAGTATGAAGTGGAAAATCAATACTGATTACTGATTACTGATTACTTCAAAAAATAAATAATACCGACTGGAACCAAAAATACAACAGAACTTAAGGTGGGGCATTGCCAACCCCAATAGTGTTCGGATAAGTCTTATTTTTCTCTCCCCCTGCTACCCCTACTTCCCTTGCTTGTCTCAACACATAACTTCATTGACCAAACAGTATTGTTGCCCACCCTACCTATGGCTCAAATCGAAGTTGAACCAATAGGTCAAATACTTAACAAACTAGCGATCGCGTTGGGAAGAGGTAAGATAATTACAATCAATAGGGCTATAGCTACTAAACCAAAGCAATCTCTCGCATTATCGAGTTCAGTTACGTCATTAAGAGCAGGTTGATCGATGAGCGGAATTAACCACATAATAATCGTCCAAATCCAAAAATAAGGATGTATCAGAGAAAAGAGTAACGCCAAAATCCGAGTAACTTGTCCGACTGCGATCGCCATTTTTTGTCCAAATACAGCATGAACAATATGTCCTCCATCTAGTTGTCCGATGGGTATGAGATTAATTGCAGTGATAAACAAGCCGACGCAACCTGCAACTGCTAGAGGATGAAGCTGAATACCCATTTCTGGGGTTAGAGATGCTCCCAAAACCAATTTGGCTAACAGGGCAAAAAAGAAGGATATACGAGGATCTTGAGCCTGAAGATTGAGTGTAGAAGATTCTTCTAAAGGGACGACGGTAGAAAGAGATAGCCCCCCAATCAAAATGGGAATAATTAAGATAAAACCCGATAAAGAATTGACAATTGCCAGATCGAATAAAGCCTTACGATGAGGAATGGGCGAGCGTCTTTGGTTCAATGCGCCCAAAGTACCGACTGCAAAATTATCTAGTAAGAAGGGAAAGGGAATAAAGTAAGGTAGACTAGTGCGAACTTGATAATAGGTAGAGACAAAATAATGACTAAACTTTTGCAGGGCAATAATTAGCATTAACGGCAAACTGTAAACCAGTCCACCAAGCAACAAACCAGGATTGGAAAATAATTCTTCTGAGGGTGTGCCATCAATATTAACTCCAGCAACGGTAGTCGTTAGGACGGTAATCAAAAACATGACCGAGGCAAATCCAATTCGCAGTTCGTTTTCCACCTCGCCTTTTTTGTCAGCTTGAGCTTGGGGGTTAGGAACAAGAGCAAAGAAGGGTTTTCCCCGAAGATTTTCTTGAAAGATCAGAAAAAAGCGATCGCCAAAAGCCTGTTCGATGTTGTCTTTAATTTCGTTGTATGCTTTTTCAGGGATAGTTTTGAGTTTTCCCCGACAGAATATTGCTTGAGGACGATAGTCAATATTTTGTAGATAATAAACATTCCAGGGGAAACAGTTCCGCAGAGTTGCTTCTTCCTTAGTATCGATTGGACGGGGAGGAGTAGATTCGGCAACAGGTTTAGCCATAGCTATGGTTTCGTTTTCGCTTTTTTTTAGGGGGATTTCTTTTGTTTTCTCTGGTTTACCTCGCTGGACGAGCCAGCCATATAATAGAGGGCAGACAATTAGAGGAAACAAAAATACAGGCAAGGGTAAAGGTTGTTCTTCGCCAAAAATATAAGTCCAGATAGTCCAGATACAGGATGGTAACATAATTACCAGCCAACATAGCCACACAGGTGTAGTGGTTCTGCCTTTGACGCTTCGATGAACGACATAATAAGCAAGAGGGCTTAATATAAGTAAAATCAACCAGAGTTTCATAAAAAAGCGTTCCGAATCTGTAGGGGAAGTTTTCTTCCTAAACAACTATTTTGGACTGTGGATTAAGTATATAAAGATAAAATAAAAATGTAATTAGACGACTAGCTTAAGTATCTCAATTTTAGAATGCCCCAAAACTCGACTAAAATTAATGCCAGCCTTGGTAAGGTCAAATCTCCTCGCTTGGTTTTGCCAGGAATCTTGGCGTTTGCACCCAATCGAGATACTTTAGGTGCGACCTCTTATTTAATTGTAAATAAAAGTGGCAATATTCTCCTTGATTGCCCTGCTTGGAATGAAACCAATCAAAATTTTTTGCAGAGTCAGGGAGGAGTCAAATCGTTAATTATTACCCATCGAGGCGGAATTGGTAAACGGGTTCTAGAGATGCAAAAAACTCTGGATTGTCAAATAATTATTCAAGAACAAGAGGCTTATTTATTACCAGAAGTAGAAGTTACTTCTTTTGCCGAAAATTTAATTATAGATTCAGATTTTGAGCTAATTTGGACACCAGGACATTCTCCTGGTTCGTCTTGTCTCTACTGGCAACAAGAGGGCGGGATCTTATTTACGGGCAGACATTTACTACCAAAATCCCCCACTGAAATTGCTCCCTTACGTTCTGCCAAAACTTTTCATTGGTGGCGACAGTTAAATAGTATTGCTAAATTGCGCGATCGCTTTTCTGCCAATACCTTAAACTACATTCTGCCTGGGGCAAATACGGGCTATTTGCGAGGCGAAGGATATATTGCCGATGCCTACCAAAAATTATCAGCATTGGACTTGGATGCACTGCGTTCTATTGAAGCTATTTAAGAAGTCAAAATTATGAATGAATCTGGTAAGGCGATCGCGATGTCATTTCTCCATTTATACCTGCGCCTTGGAGTGTTATCTTTTTTCCGCCTGAAAAACAATTTTGTAACAACCTTATTTTTTGAATTTTTTCTGTAAACTAGAAAACTAGATTTTTATTTTTATGATTGCGGGTTATGTCTTACGAATCAAAATTAGATCGTCAATCTGGCAAGTTAATTAACCCAGCAAAGTTAAGTCTATTGCTTTCAGTCGCGCTACACTTGCTGGTGCTAAAATTTGGTTTACCCTCAATAGATTTTAATAATGATTCTGGCAGAAGAGAAGTTTCCATCATTGAACTCAATCCAGAACAACAGACTCGTTTACCCAATGTATCGCCTCAATTAGATACTCCAAATGTACCAGATCTTGGGGATCTACCTTTTGACGATAGCGAACCCGCAGCACCGTTTGCCATACCGCCTTCTTTGATTCCAGGTGTAGGAAATCCTGATAATTTATCACCTTTGGTCATTCCAGCACCACCCAATTTCGACAATCTCCCGCCTTTACCGCCGATAACAGATATTACTCTTCCTCCCGTTGGTGACTTATCAGATCTTCCCCTCCCACCAGAAATTAGTCCTGAAGATTTTAAGGTCGATCCTGCGAAATTACCGCCACCAACTACAGATAAACCAGAACCGCCTTCTGTTCCAGAAACTCAACCCGAAACTCAACCCGAACCTAAACCTCAACCCGAAGCTCAACCCGAACCCAAGCCTCAACCTACCCCAGAACAGATTGCAGCCAGAAAAGCTGTGGAAAATCAGCAAAGGATCGCTCAACTTAGTCAAAGTCTCAAAAGAGATCGGACTGGCACTAGCGATGAAGAAGCACGCAAAAACTACGTTGCCTGGCTAGCGAAAGTACAGGATGTAGAACCAGAGAGGATCGAAATCAAAGGGACATATCCTAGAGATGCCTGTATCCGTAGGCTAGAGGGCAGCAGTGTCTATGGTGTGGTGGTGGATGCAGAGGGAAAGGTAGTTGCTTTGGATTTAATTAAAGGCGCGAAGTATCCGATTTTTAATCAACAAGCTAGCCAAGAAATTGTTGAAACCGTTTTGGAAAATGATAGCGAAAAACCGAAACCCTATCAGGTGACGGTTAACTATGAGTACGATTCAGAAATTTGCCCTTCTCTAACCTTACCCTCGATTCGCAGACAAGAAGAAAAAGAAGAACAGCAGAAAACCGAACCCAAACCTCAGCCTGAAGCCAAGCCAGAAGTTAAGCCAGAACCCAAACCCGCACCCGCACCCGAAGCTAAACCCGAACCCGAACCCGAACCCGAACCCGAACCCAAATCAGAACCCGCACCCGCACCCGCACCTGCACCTGCACCTGCACCTACACCCGCACCAGAACCAGAACCATTGCCATCATTACGCGATCGCCTGCGAGATATACCCCTACCAGATCGCAAACCAGTCGATTTTAAAGATGTCCCCTTGCCCGATAAACCCAACTTCGGGAATTAAGTTTCGGAGTTCGGAATTCGGAGTTTGGAGTTCGGAGTTCGAAGTTGGTAGTGCGATCGCGCTGTAGTTGTAGGATGGGCAAAAAATCACAAGGGTCAAAACAGTTTGAAGCTAATTTTATTGCCCAGCACAACTGTTAAAGATCCAACCGCAGTTGCAGATAATTAGACTCGCTAGCTTGTGTAGCTTTGTTGGCTTTAACTCGATCGCTCGTCCAAAATAGGGAGTTACCAGGACGCTGGCGGTCTATATACAACCAGTGGGCAAATACCTGTTCCCGCCGATCTTCTGGATCGAGAAGTTGGTAAACTCTAACTCTGGTTTTATTTATCTTTTTATAACCCAGGCATTGAAGTTTACAGCCAATTTTATTTAACAAACGACTAACAATAGTAACGGGACTATAATTTTTAGCAATCCCGATATTGAGAATAGTTTTGATTTCACGGCGATTAGTCTGGGCGATCGCTGCTAAAGACTGTAGTTCTGGATCGCTATTGTGCAGCTTTTTGGCTCGCTCTTGCAACAAGATGGGAATTCCCAACAGTTCTAATGTACCAATAACAGCCCCTAACTGAGAACTATTAAAATCGGGAGAAAATAAGCTACCGTTGCCTTGTTCGATTAGTTTGCGTGCTACCTGTGTATCGCGGTCTGCTAAGTAGGGACGACCGACAGTCAGAAAGTAGTGTAATCTGATTTTTTGATACCAGCCTTCATCGTCTAAGGATACTAAGTCTGGAGTTATTGGTAGATGGTAGCGTTGTTGTAATTCGTATTTACGGAGTTGACGGCGATCGCTTAAAGATTTAATCAGTCGTTTTTTCAGGGTTTGATATTGTTGGGGGTTAAGATTAGGAGCAGTCGCGATCGCCTTACATTCAGCCTGATAGTTTTGGGTGCTAATTGCGGTAATTGCCGTAACCAGACAGTTATCGGTCTTAGATTCGCTTTTGACTTCTGGCTGTTTAAATTTAACCTTAGCTGCATCAATAATTTCATGTCCTTCAGCTTTTAAGCCAGCTAGGATAGAATCTTGATAGTTAATTGCTCCAGCATTAAACCGCACCGCCATTTTTGCCCAACACAACAAAGATTCAGCTTGAAAACCTGTATCCAGGTCGTCTAGATAGGCAAAGTCTGACTGTTGCAAAAGTCGAATATTTAACTGGGTAAAACGTTGATTGGAAGTGAGTAAAGCGGGGATGGAAGTCGAACCATTACCAATTTTATTAAAGCTATATTTAGCGCACCACAAATGCCGAGGGACATTTTGTCTCAGACGAGATAGGGTCTGACGTACCGCGTTTTCGGCCTGGATACCCTGAGCGATCGCCCAGACGGAAGTAAAATGATCTTTTAAATCGATTGAAATGCCCGTTTCAATCGAAGGACTAGCAACTACAAGATCGTATTGTCCCAGTATCTGCTCTAATTTAGCAATGCAACCATAAGCGGAATGATTGGGATCGGCTAGAGATTGAGAATCGATCCGCAGGATTTTTTTAGTCGGAAATTTTTGTTGTAGATAGGCTTCTAAGTTTTGGGTACTCCATTTACTAGTCAGCTTTTGCGCCGAAAGACAAATAAATGGTTTCCCCCCCTGTCTGATATGGCTTTCTAAATTGGCCACCAATTTTTTGGGAGTTTGACCAGTATAACTGTACACCTGCCATGCTAGGTCGCGATCGCCCTGCCAGATATTCTGCACGATCCAAGGCTGGATCTCAATTCCCGCCAGAGAAATTAAGTAATCAAGCGCGATATCGCTCAAGTCAGCATCCGCTACATAGACCTGTCCCCGATGTGCTAAAACATTTTGCATCAGAATTTTAAAACAGCGGAGAATCTCTACTCGACGCTCTTTACAGGTACTAGAATTAAGGGCGTGCCACAGTACTTGCTCGACCTCATCGATAATTACCAGACTATTGAACCAGTCTTGGGGGTCAAATTTAGCTTGAGATGAACCATGCAAAGAATCAATACAAAGACCGTAACCTAAGTTGAGATTGCTACTAGACTCCTTAAGGTCGGTAACGTAATTTAAACCAAATCTCTGACACAACTCCTTAACTAGCTGTACCCGATGTCCGATAACCAAGACCTTTTGTTGACGGGCGATCGCCTGGGCGACTATTTTAGATAAACCCTTGGTTTTGCCCGTACCTTTGGGGGATTTGATGCCAATTAACTTGGTTTGAGGCGGTATATCTAATTCTGGCAAATAACGGCTGTTGACCTGAAAATTTGTCGGATAGGTCAAGTTCGTCCAGGATTTTGCCTTCCAGGTTTCTAAATCCAGAGCGTCATTATAAGCCCGAGCGAAATACTCCCGACCCCGATCGATAATCAGATCGTCTACTCCTTTACCTAAATTGGAGTCCCAAGTAACTACCTTTACCTGACAACCAGCCTTCTGTAGCAAATAACCCGTCTTTTTGATCGCTGCATTAACCGCTTTAATCGTTTGCGGTTTAGAGTCGCGATCGAATACCAAATATACCAATCTCCCTGGACTGGCTAGCTTTGCCAACTGAGGAATCAAATGAGACTTGCCGATGCGTTTGCCATACTCATCTTTAGGAGTGCGATAGCCATTATTAATCCCTGGTAAAGCCACGGTGCTGTAGCCAGCAGACAACAACGCACCAGCCTTTTTCGCCCCCTCCGTAATACAAAGAGGCACTTGGGGGCGATCGATTAACCACTGCCAAAAACCCAGATCGGGACGGTCTGATTTAATATCTTCCCTCGCTATCTCTACTCCAGCGCGATCGGCTATTTGTTGCCAAAGACTGTGAGGAACTTTGAGGGCAAACAAACCCGTAGCAGTTTTGGGAGGATGTTCGTATTTAATTACTTTATCGCAATTATGGCGGGGACGATCTGGTTTAAAACAGCCCCAGATATCTTCTTCTCCCGTCAAAACATCTATGCCCGAACACCACCAACCACCTGCGTCGGTATGAGCATAACGTTGAAGAAATCCGTCGCTAATTCTGCCGTCATTTCTTCTGGGTATAGAATTGGAATAGAGTAAATATTCTGCGGGGGAAGTACCCTCAAGGGAAACTACGTTCAAGTGAGTTAATTCTCGATCGACACCACTTGCTTGCCATTCCCGTAAATAATCCATCTCTGCTAATTCTCTGCTCTTCAAGGATTAGTATCATAACACTATATGTGGGAATATAATCAAAAAAAATCGATCAAACACTATATGCAGTGTAGTGCTAATTTTAACCACTTAGAGTCATCAATTAGATGTAGTCGTTTCTGGTAAATGTAGGTGAAAATCTGAATAACAGCAGTTTTTAGCTACTGAGATTTCTAATAAATCAACCATTGTGAAACCATATCAACAAATTCCGATCCAAGATTGTGGCGAACCTTTAATTGCCATCCCCTTAAATAATTTCTCGGTAGAGTTGCCCCATCCCTATATCAAGTTGGGAGCGGAATATAATAATCGTTCGCCCTACTGTTTGCGTACGGGAGTGGTTAAAGCCTTACTTGAAGCACAGTTTTTATTAGAAAAACGTTACCCCCAGTGGAAAATCAGAATTTATGATGCCTATCGTCCTATCGGGGTACAACAGTTTATGGTCAACCACACCTATGACTGTTTGCTAAAAAGTCATAATCTCCACGAACAGAAGCTATCACCTCAACAACGTCAAGATTTGTGGAGTCAAGTTTATCAGCTTTGGGCAGCACCGAGCTTGGATCGCAAAATGCCCCCACCTCACAGTACGGGTGCAGCAGTAGATGTCACAATCGTTAACGAACGAGGACAAGTTGTGGATATGGGCGGAGAAATAGACGAGCTTCACCCGCGATCGCACCCCGACTATTATATTAGCGACAAAGATGGAGATAATCAGCAATATCATTTTCATCGTCAACTACTAAATCGAGTTATGACTAATGCAGGTTTTTGCCGACATCCAGAAGAATGGTGGCATTTCTCTTTAGGAGATCAGATGTGGGCTTGGTTACACAATCAAAAACATCCTAACCAACAGGCGATCGCCCGTTACGGTAGAGTTTAAATCTTCGCTGTTGCAGTCTTAAAGAAAGCGACGGGAATTCCCGCCCCGTTCAGGGGGCAGGGATGAAAGTCCCGTGAGCCCTTGGGGTTCGATCCCCCGAAAACGAGCAATTATTTCCCCTGGCACTCAGTAATATATCTTCTGATGATTTCGGCAGAAACTGAACCCGCAGTAGCAACATAGTAAGCTGAAGTTCAAAGTGAATCTTTGCCACAAATTTTCTTGAGCTTAGGAAATTTCTGACGCAGAAACCGAGAACTATAACCTTTGAGAAGATTAGCAATATTAGCAGGACTGAATCTTGGTGGAGCAGAAACGAATACGTGAACGTGGTCAATATCTGTTTCTAGTGCCAAAAGTGTTAGTTTATGACGTTGGCAGCATTCAGTTATCAGCCTTTTAGTTTCAGCTTTTACATCCCCAACCAATATTTTGCGTCTATATTTGGGAATCCAAACCAAATGATAAGCAATTGAATAGTGAGTATATCTTGTACGACCCTCTTGAGCAGGTTGATTCATGTAACTAATATATGGTATTTTAATAAAATGCAAACCACTAAAATCTATAGGCTACCATATCAGAAACCAGAAGTTTTTGAAAAATTGAAAGCTGCTCAAAGGTCGTCAGCCAAAGTTTGGAATGAGTGCGCTTCTGCACACAAGGAATGCCGTATTAATCAAACACCTTGGTTGAATCAAACTCAATTACAGAAACTCACCAAAGGAAAATACGAACTTCATTCTCAGTCTATTCAGATGGTCTGTCAGGCTTTTTTAGCCAACATCGATAGCACTAGAGCTAATCGTCGGGCAGGGATGAAAAAAATGAAATATCCTTGGCGGACTAAACGTTTCTATCCCGTTCATTGGTCTGCTCAAGCAGTTCAATACAGCAATGGAAAACTAATACTGCCAATGGGAAGAGGCAGAAAATCTTTATATTTCAAACTGAAATTAGATTTTGTTCCTGGGGCGATATCTTTAGTCTGGAATCGTGGTTTTGAACTGCATATAAAAGAGGAGGTGGAATTAAAAAAACAGAGAAGTACTGGAGTAAAAGCAGCTATTGATTTAGGAGAAATACATCATTCTGCTGTGACAATTAACAATTGTCAAGGTCTAATTGTTAGCGGTAGAGGCATCCGTTCTCTAAAGCGACAGAGAAATATGGCTTTAGCTAAGTTGTCTCGAAAACAATCCAAGTGTCAGAAATACACAAAAAGATGGAAAAAACTACAAGCAGCTAAAAATAGATTTTGTCTTAGAAACGAAAGGCAGATTAGGGAATATCGACATCAAGCTACTCGTCAGGTGGTAGAGTTTTGCAAAACTCATGACGTGGATACAGTATTTATCGGCAATCCCGATGGAGTCAGAAACAAAAATTGTGGAAGATTTCACAATCAAAGAATGGCTCAATGGGAATATGGAAAAGATCTGGATTATCTGACCTACAAGTTCAAACTGGCTGGTATTTCAGTCTTAATTGGTTCGGAACGAGGAACATCTAGTACTTGTCCTGAATGTGGAAGAAGACATAAGCCAAAGGGACGAATTTGGAATTGCCCAAATACAGAATGTAGCTATAAAAATAAGCATCGAGATCTTACAGGTAGTCTTATGATGCAGGTTTTAGCTTATGATGAAAAACCTACATATCCCGAACAAATAAAGTATCTACAACCTGTTAGAACAGGAAGTAGTAGATGCGCCGACACGCGCCGAAGTAGTCTAACACGAGCTAATATCTCAAGCACCTCATCCGAGGGAGATCGTTTGATTTCTGCCCAAAATATTAGTGTTGTTTAGAAGCCCGTGTGGGTTTACCCCACGGGAGTGTCACCTAATAACAAGATTATTAAAATTTGGCTTTAGATTGCTGGATTTGAGATAATATAATGGTCAATACCAGTAAAAACTACGGTCAATTTTATCTTGGGCGCGTGGCTCAGCGGATAGAGCAACAGATTCCGGTTCTGTAGGTCGCAGGTTCAAGTCCTGCCGCGCTCGTTAAATGAAAACAAGAAAGTATAAGGGTTGTAGCTGATACCACTTTATTAAAATCATACACTTGAGAGGCTGTGGAGAGTGGGTAAAGTTTTAGCCCATATTCAGTAGCACATGGGTGAATTATAAAAGAAATATGGATGGGACTAATGGGCATGGGAAAAAGTAGCGAACTATGCAGATTCTATTTTTTAGATAACAATACTTATCTTATTAGCTGTCAAATGTCTGTACAAATGTGCATATAATAGTTAAATGAGGTATCAATGGGACAGAAACAAGGCATTAACAAACCTAAGTAAACACGGTATAGATTTTGCTGATGCTGTATCAGTCTTTTCTGACGAATTAGCCATCACCATTTTTGACGATCGCTTTGAAGAAGAAAGATTTATCACCATTGGCATAGATATCTTGAGCCGAATTTTAGTTATAGTTTATACCTTACGAGATGATGAAATTCGCCTAATCTCTGCCCGTAAAGCTACCCGAAACGAGCGTAGACAATATGAGGAAGAATAGATGATAGATTCTGAATATGATTTCAGTCAAGGAAAGCGAGGTGCTATTGAATCCGTTCCACCAGGGAAAACTCGTATTACCATTCGCTTAGATGATGATATTTTGGCATGGTTTCGCACCAAAGTTCACGAACAGGGCAGTGGTAACTACCAGACATTAATCAACGATCCCCTGCGACAACACATTCAGCAAAAACGCGAACCATTAGAGGAAACATTACGTCGAGTTTTGCGAGAAGAACTCAAGCAAATAGAAAAATAAATATTTTGGCTAATACTTCGATGTCACTTTTGGGCGTCGCTTCTTTTTCACACCGATAAAGCCAATCGGAATCCCACATCTGGGCGGTAACTTGTGGGAAGTAGCTTATCGCGGCACGCACATCGTGCATGACGCTTGGAGCGAGAGAATGCTCCACCACGAATGATACGTAAAATACCTAATGGCGCATCAAGTGCTTCACGTCCGTCCCCTGGAGTATATGGGTAGGGGAATTCTGTTTTGTTACCGCTGCTAGAACCCCATAAGCTACTCGTCCATTCATAGACATTCCCTGCCATATTTAGTACATCATAGGGACTTTTTGCTTTTGGAAATTCATTTACTGCCACAGATTTGTATCCGCTATATTCGTTTGTATTAGCACAGTTCTCTTCCCACTGATTGCCCCAAGGGAAAAGTTGAGCATTTACCCCACGAGCCGCCTTTTCCCATTCAGCCTCAGTCGGCAAACGGTAAGGTTTTTCCGTCAACTCTCTGAGCCAATTACAGAATTTAATTGCATCGAACCATGAAATATCAACAACTGGATGATTGTGTATCCTTTTCGACGGTAATCTATTCTGCCAACTCTCAGGTCGGTCATACCCTGTTTCAAGGACAAATATTGCATATTGAAGATTCGTGACTGCTGTGGTGGCAATATAAAAGGTTTGTAAGTTAACGACATGTAAAGGATATTCATCTGGAAATGGCTTAGGGTCTAATATCATAGGATGACTACCCATAATAAAAGGACCGGGCAAGATCAAGCTCATCTCTGGTTCTTGAAATTCACGCCAAATTGCTTCTTTATATCTTGGCGAATTTGGTTTGATTTGAATAGGGACAGGCTTATGCTTGCTAAGTTCGTAAAGAGTCTTTTGAATTGTTTCCGTTGCTAGCCTGTTAATCTGATCTATAATCTCGTTACGAGTTACGCGATAGTTCTCACTATCGCCGTATGCTGAGACATAATTATAATTATCCAATAACCGGCTCTGAAAATTGACAACATCACAATACTTCGGATGTTTTTTGCCGAGTGTGTCCAGTAGCTTCTGTACGCCAATTAGATTAGGTTTCAAGTAAGTACTCATATTTTACTCATATTTTTATTCAGTTTCGACATTCTTAATTGCGCCGTCCTCAGATAACTTCTGGATGATAGTTTTAAGTTCAATCAACCGCTTTTCAGTTTTCAACAAAACTTCTTTTTGCTGGTTATATGTTTTGATATTATTTTCGGGATTCCACTCTCCTCGCTCTTCTTTTCTAATGCGTTTCTCCAAAGATTCATTGTGGCTATCGACATTATTAGTAACAACTAACTCAACATTTTCTTTGAGTTGATTGCTCCAAGCATTAAATGAATTGACTACTATTTCGCGCAACCCAGGTTGAGGAATACCCTTATTGTCGATATAGCCTTCTACAACTGCCTTATATATATTGATAGAGTTGTTGGGCATATTTTCGGTCATCGCCTTCTTGATATTAACGACTAGTTTCTTCTTAAAACCAAAAGCCTGTTGTATGATTGTACGCATTGTAAGTAAAAGAGGAATTAATACCAGTATAGGAACAGCAACAGCACCAGCCCCCATAACCATTTGCTGGGTAATAAGAGAGTCCAATATTGGTGAGACACCAATCGCAAATAAAAGAGAACTGAGAGTTAAGCCTGTTGAGGCACTAGTAGCAGTGTTAACAGCAGCAGATTGAGTAACTTGGAGAATACCTTTGGTAAAAACACCTTTGATTTGTGGAGTAACTACATCAGTACCTTTATTTTGGCTCGTGGAACTGCCTATGCTTTCTAATATACCCAACATTACACGCAGATTTTCTTCTATACGTCCATAAAGTAATTCAGCTTTATTTTGGAAACGTTCTTCTTTTTTGGTGATCCATTTGTCAATTTCTTCTTTAAAAATACAGGGAATGTGCTTGTCAACCTTGAAAAAATCCTTAACGCCGTAGACATCTACTTGTCTTTCCACCGCCATTTGAATTTGAGTGTCTAGCAAGTCGATGCCATGCATCGCATCATCGAGCATATCCTTGATAGTATCGTGGATATCTCTCATTAAATCTTGCTTGCGCTGATTAATATGCTGTTTCTGTTGCTCTAGTGTCTCTTTATCTTCTTGAACCTTTTTAAGCGATTTATTCGCTACTTCAATATCACGGTCAACATCTCGTTGCAAAGTTTTCAAATGCAAATCGGCAACTTGCAATGGTATTTGTAAACGTGCTACACCACTCGACTTAATTAGGAAACGTTCTAGTGCCTGTTTAAATTCTAGAAAGCCACTTTCTTCGTACAGTCCGTCTAGTGCATTAACTGCTGATACTGGATAAATATTTTGAATATTGATTTTATCAACTTTTGTGGTGATAATATTTTGATTAAAATCCAGCGAATCTTCTAATTCCTTTTGATCGCGTACTTGATCTATCTTCGTCATCACGAAGAGCATCTGATTTACATGCTCGCGTAGAAATGTTAGGAAAGCAAGATCTCCTTCACCAATTCCATCGTGTGAGAAAAGAAAAAGAGTTGCATCAACTTGTGGAATTAAGGAGTAAGTAACAGTTTTATGGGCTGCAAAAACAGATCCTAAACCAGGGGTATCAATAATTTCAATCTCGATTTGCCGATCGCGTAGGAAATCAGCATTGCACCATACTTCAACTTCTTTTATTTTTTCTGCCAATGAAACCTCTTCACCCTTTAAAATAGAAACTCCGAGGTCTTTAGACTGTGCGGGGTCACTAGTATATTTTGCAATGTCCTGAAAGAGGTCAGTTGATTCTTGTGTAATTGTTGGATGCTGTGCTTGATACTCAGGTTGATAAGTAACCTTAAACTGTTCTTTTTCATTGAAACGCAAAGTCGTAACTGCAGCAGTTGTAGGTTGGCAACTTACAGATAAAATTTCTTTACCCAACAAAGCATTGATTATTGTACTTTTACCTGCATTAAACTCACCAACAACAGCTAACCGAAACGCATGTTTTTTACGCACATTTTCCGCACGTTCGCGTAAAATATCAGCTAGAGATTGTCGATTCAACTCTTGGTTTGCATTTAAACTTCCTGTGTCAACTTTGACAAAACTTAAAATTTTTTCTTGGCGTTCTTCAGCAATACCTGCAAGTTGATTAAGTACTTCGTATAGACCGTCACGAGTTTCTTGGAATAATTCGAAGGATGACATAATATTTATCTTTTATTCTCTGTTTTTCAAGAAAAAGAATTTACTTCAATGCAGGAACATACCTGCGGGTTTAAATTTGTAGCGCGGGCATTGATCTTGCCTGCTTCATGTATCAAGAGAGTAAGATACTTCCACTACTTCTTAATTTTTAAGAAATTGGGGTGCTCTCCTCAGTGCTGGCACTGCTCATTTCCTGAATAGTTGCCTTTAATTCAGCTAATTTTTTGGCAATTTCTTCAAGCTTTTTCTCATGGGTTGCGTGAACTTTTGATCGCTGTTCTCGGTCAAATCTATTACTTTTTTTATCGTCAATTTGTTTTTTAATTTTAATTAACTGGGCACCAACCAAATTAGCGACAAAATTAGTAATATTAGATTTCAAATTATTGCTACTTTCATCAAAGTGAGTCTGTAGGCTTTCACGCAGTCCAGGATGATTTTTACGATCTTTGTCAACATAACCTTCGACAATAGCCTGAAATATAGTAACTTTATTGCCAGGGATAGGTTTAGTTAACTGTTTCTTAATGTCATTGCGAATGCGCTGCTCCCCAAGAAAGACATCGCTAATCACCGGTAATAATCCTGGAATTACTAATAAGAACGGGAAAGAAGTTAAAATTGGAATAACTACAGGGAGCAGTGCAGGTAAAACCGTTGTACCTGCAAAATATCCAATAAGTGTTGTTCCAGCTCCTGCGACCAAAGCTCCTCCAGCCTTTGCAGTGGTATTCAATACCAAGCGACCAGTGTGTCCACCTGCTGGGATTGATATATCTGGGTTACTGGTAATATAAGTTGTTGTACTAGACAGTTGCGGGAATGTTATATCGTCAATGATTTGAACAAACCGATTAAGTTCACTCTCCACAATATCTTGAAGCAATTGGACTTGGGTCATAAAACTTTTATCTTTTGTCTTAACCCAGTCTTCAACAACTTCATTGATAATAGGTTGGATCTTAATGTCTACCTTCTTGAGTGATTCCTTTTTAAATTCATCAAGGGCTTTGTTCACAGCTCTTTCAACTCGGAAAGGTAACTCTTCGATTCCGTCGAGCGCATTATCCACTATTTCTTTCATACGCTGTTCTACGGTTATAAGTAACTTTTCTCGAGCCTTTTCAATCTCGGATTGGGCATCTTCGAGTTGTTTCAATTCATTTTGCAGCGACTCTACATCCTTATCAATATTTTGAATATCGTGTTGGGTATTTTTTATCAGATTTTTACAATGGGTTTGTGCAATCGCAAATGGCATCTGCAATCGTGCTACACCGCTTGAACTAACAAGGAAAGACTCTAACCCTTTCAGAAAAGTGTTGAAGCCACTTTCATTTTTTTTTCCTTCTATCTGCTTGAGTGCTGATACAGCATAGACGCGTTCGACTGGGATTTTAACAATGTTTTCAATAATTTCTTTGGACAAATCCAACATTTTTTCTTGGTCTTTCGACGACAAGTAGTCGGCTTTTGTCATCACAAATAGTAATTGGTTGATATGCTGGCGGATAAAATCAAGTAAATCTATTTCCTTCTCACCGAAACCAGGCTGGCTGGGAAACAAAACTAATGTGGCATCCATTTCCGGGATTAGGCTGTAAGTAACTACTTTGTGTTCTTCAATAATCGATCCTAACCCTGGGGTATCAACAATTTCTGTTTCATCGCGGTTTAAAAAGTCAGATTTACACCAAATTTCAACTTGCTTAATTTGGGTTGCCACTGATTCGGTGTTACGTTTTATCCAAGTAATAGCATCATCACTTGTTACTCCTTCTATCTTTTTAGCAAGATTAGTTGTGTTAATCATCCCAGTATCGCCAGTATCGCCTTGAGCATCGTTTTTGTTGTAAATCACGCGATAAGCATCCTGTTCACCATGGCGTAGAATAGTCTTAGCGGCAGTTTTAGGTGTAGGGCTAGTCGATAATACATCGCGCCCTAGTAAAGCATTAATCAATGTACTTTTACCAGCGTTAAATTCTCCTATAACCGCTAATCGGAAAGCTTCCTTGGAGAAAACGTTTTTGGCACGCTCATTAAGTGCATCAGCCAATGGACGACGAAAATCCTCACCCCGATTGGCTATTTTGGCTGTAGCACTTAGGTTATCAATAATTTCATCGCCTCGTTCCTCTGCAATATTGGCTAGTTTTGTCAGGATAGTCCCGAGTTGTTCGCGTGCATCTTTAAATTGCTGCATCGATGCATGGTTGCTTGATGACATGAGCTCCTCTCCTTTCTAATTACTAGTTATGATTTTGATGGTTAATTACTTTCTTCAGTTCTGCGATGATTTTGACAAGTTCATCACAGGGATCATCTTCTTCTGGACTTGATGAAGACGATAAGCTTTCAGTATTGGTAATCGCTTCGGTAAAAGCTTTTTCAACTAATGCATAAAGCTCCTTAGTATTGTGGCGCACATTATGCTCAAACTTTGGCAAAATTATACTGGCAATATTGTCGAATTTCACATCACTTTGACCAGATGAACTTAGGTTCTCAATAAGTAGCCAAGCTCCTGTTGCAACAACACCTCCTACCGAAAATGAAAATAGCAAGCGTCCGCCAAAATATAGTAACGAAGCTATCGTTGTTGCCGCTCCTACTCCCATGCTGGTCAAATGTCGATATTCTTTTGTCAGGGACTTAGTTACTGAGGGATTGTTAATAGCTTCAACAGTATTAACGCGAATTTCATCCTGTTGTACTTTCAATTGATAGGTGCCGCCAACAGCGTAGTTGGTATCGTCTAGAATACTGCTAAAGTGGCGTTCCAGACGTTGCTTTATCCGCTTTTGCTCCTGCTTTAACCAGTTTTGTAAGTCCGATTTAATCGATTGAAGGTCTTTACGATTGGCACGGATATCACTTTCCATTCGAAAAGCCAAAGCTTCTAAGCTCTCACTAACTGTTTTCACAATATCTCGTTCTTGGTCCTTGATAACATCTTGGATTAACTTCTTTGTTTGTCTGAGTTCATTAATCTTCTTTACATTGACATCTTGAGATGTTTTCTTCGCTACGCTTATTTTTTCTGCCTCCAAATTTGCTTTGATATTTTCAGCAGCCTCAAGTAATTGAGTGGCTTGAGATTTAATATTTGTACCTTCGTCATTAGTTTGTCCTTTTTCTATATATTTTTGAACTAACGAAGTCAGTTTTGCTATTAACTGTTCCCACTCATAAGTTTCAGAAGAGTTACTGATAGATTGAATAGATATTTTGAACACATCAACCGATATATCTAAACTCAAAGTTTTGATTTGTTCTCTAATACTGTTTACTTGTATCGATTGAATTTGAGCATCGGCAACATCAATTTTATTTGCAGCAACGATAACGTTACAAATATTTTTTGGTAGTAATTTGAGAAACGTTATTTCCTGGCTACTTAAACTCAAATTCGCATCAACTATCAAAATTACATTACTAACTTCTTCAAGGATAGACTTTGTTCGAGCATCAAAATCTATACTGCCAATGCTCGGTGTTTCGATTAACTGAACGCCCTCAGGTAGAACAGAAAATGGTGCTTGAATTTCTAAATATTTAAGTTTAGAACCCCAAGCCTCTAACATAGCTTCATCAATGTCTTTTGGCTCCACGTTTTCGACATTGCCACTTAATAAATGTGCTTGAATGAGACTTTGTGACATATTTGTTACTTTAATGTGGTATTCCCTTAAGGCTGATAGCTTGGGAGCAATATTAATAGGTAAAAGATTACTTGCAAGGATGGCGTTAATAAAAGAAGATTTTCCACGACCAATCATTCCACATACGGCAATCGCATCGTGATGGAAACCTGTAGACTGTACGCTAATTTCTATAGGCTTAAACGTCTGTCCGAGCTTTGCAGCTACATCCTGTAAACGATTCTGGATAGCCAATAATTTTTGTGAGGACATATTTATTCAACCTCGTTATTACATGTTAGATATACTGTAGAATAATGATTTGAAGACTTCAGATGCCACACATTTTATTAAAAGTCTTCTTCAGATACTTCAGCCCTAAGCTATTTAGCTGATAAACAATACGGTTGCGCTCGTTGCGGAGAGTTTCTGATGAACCGAACATATTTTCATCGCGAATATTCTCTTGTAATCTGGCATCTAAGGTACTAAATGTTAATTGAATATCGATATTGGCAGTTTGAAGTTGTTTACTCATAATTGCCAAACCTTTGAAATAACTAAAATCACTGTTGATAGTAGGTGAGGTGCTTGTAATTGTTTTAGAGGGCTGTCTTGCGTCCAACTTATCCCATGATTTTTCTTGAGGTGTATTATTATTACTAATGTTGTTAATCAAGCGTTTGAGTTGGAAATCAAGGTTCACATGGTCTGTAAGGTCAAGATATGTTAACATCTCTAACCTTTTGGGTAGTTCTGTCTTAACCACCATTAACGGCAAAATACGTCGTCCCCATGCAGCGGGATCCTGAGTCTGTATAAGCAACGCCTCAAAATCGGTCCAGTTGCTACTTAACCATGATGGAGTTAGCACAAGCAGAGTTTTGCGGCTTCTTTCAACGGCTTTCTCTATGTTCACCAGAGTTGGAAGCCCGATTTCAAAATCACGGTAATCTATACAAGCTTTTAACCCTGCAGTTTCTAGCGCAGTTAACAGATGCTTGCGAACCCAGTCACCGTCGCGGCTACTATAACTGATAAATGCGTCATATTTAAAATTTGTGTGACTATCTCTTGCTTCTGTTGAGTTTTGCATAAATATATCCTTTTCTCTTTATCTCTCTCCTTAAATAAATAAGGCTTTCGTAAACGACATAAGCACAAAAACTAGATAATAAATCAGAAAAAGAATTTATATTATCTGAATTAAACAAGAGTAAATATGCTTTATTGAAGAACAAAAAATAGTTAACAGAATAAAAGCTTTGCTGGTATGAATGGGAGCATTATCGATAACTAATACGGTGAGTTTAGCGATTTTTTGAACATACTTATCCAAAAAATTATCACGATTTCACAGGTTATTTTGGTTTCAAAGATATAAGATTATAAATCATTAATACTTCCCGAATTTTAGTTGATTTTTTCTAATTTCATTTTTATTTTTTGTAACCCATTCATAGTATATTCGAGTTTGTTATCAATTTTAATTATTTCTCTCAGTTCTTTCTCACTTATCTGAGAGTATTCTCCTCTAGCCAATTCCCTCTTAATCTTTTGTAAATTATTTACAGTATCTTTGAGATCGATATCAATTTTAATTATCTCTCTCAGTTCTTTCTCGCTTATCTGAGAGCTTTTTTGATGATCTAGTTTTATTTTTAAGTTATTTAGGCTATTCTCAAGCTCGTTGACTATTTTGTCTATTTGTTCAACTTTATTTATACTAACTGTAGGGTCACTAGGAAACGGGATGAGAGAATATAAAACAATCAAAAAGACAGCTATAATTATAGCAATTGTTATTGTTTTAATCAATCGATTAGACTTAGTTGAATTGGGTGTGAAGTCAATATATTCAGAGGGATAAATCTTGGATTGGTCATTTGTTCTATCTTTGTCTTTACTCATTGTGAAAAAAGATCCTAGCGTATGTTTAAATTCTTCAAATGGTTCAGGATTAAACCTTGTATTAGATCTCTCACGTGAGTTCCTTTTATAAGGCTAATAGCTTGAATTTCTAAGTCTGGAATACCATTTTGACGACATGCTTGGTCCAATTGTCGCTCGATATACTCAAACTGATTGCGAGCGTAGTCTTCTGGGCTTTGATCATGAGACAGGTATCCTTCCATGATCAACTGTTGGACAATATCAATCTTGTTAATTACCAATCTGACACTTTTTAATTTATTTCTGTTAACAGAGGATATTTTAGGAAATAAGACCGATAAAAATGAATCTCCTAGATACGAAATATGCTGTTTAACTCTATACTCAATCTTTTCTTTTGTTTTGGAAGAAAGATACTCCATTAGTTCTTGATAACTCAGAGCATCCCCTCTTGATTCTGGATCGGGATGGACGACATCTACGATAAATATCATTGCATTTACTTGGGACATAAACTTCTTCTTCAACTCCAATGCTTGTTGGGGTGTTTGTCCTTTATAATCTGCAATAACAATAGGAACTTTGTACTTCTTGCCAAAACGCTTGTTAAGTTTTGGAGAAGCATTATATTCTCCTTTATAGTATTCTACATACTCAGTAGATGACTGAGAATAATTGCTGTTCAGGTTTTCACTACTGAGAATAGATTTAATGAATGTAGTTTTTCCACTTCCTCCTCGTCCAAATAAGAAAATAGTTAATTGTGAAGTTTTAATAGGTATATTCAGCCACGTTTTAATACTATGGCAGTACGCTTTTAGGTTAGGACACATTTAAGACAACTCTTCTAAGTAAGCTAATAAAGATTGAGTTTGACCGTTTTCAGCTATATATAGGGATTGAGTTTCGAAATTAATGCTGATGCTGATAATAAGAACAGCTTATATTTTTCCAGTTGTATATCTGCATCTATATAAAATTCACCATACCCTTTAATTCATCTGCCAAAGACTTGTTCATGTGAGTTACTGGTGACAATCTTAGCCATTGAGAATCTCTTCTGGTGATAACTATTTATTTAGTGACTTAAGTATGCACAATTTCTCCTATTTACACCAGGCAACTTTGACAAGTTAATTTCAACTTAAGGCTTTTGCAAAAAAAATAGTGATAGCTTCTGTGTAACCTTCACCAGATCGCCCACACTAATCCCATCACCAAAAACGCGATCACAATTGAGAAATCTTGCAGTTTGAGAAAACAGTGAGAATTTAGCTTTTACGAAAAATTGTGGCGCGATCGCATTTGCCAGAAAATCAAGCCTCTGGAACTCCCGCTTTCTTTTTCATTGTCTAATTACAAGTTTAATCAACTTTGTGGTAAAGCGATGCCTTCGGCTAGGCTTCGCCAATCGCGAAACACTCTCAAGTCATCACAGTGGTTTGTAATCGCCTAGGAATAGTGTGCATAAGCCCAATCAAATAAACCTATTAAATTAAATGAATATTTCGTTTTAGCTGAGTTTGATGAAACAAAAACCAAGTAGACGAAGCCGTGGTGTAATACTCACCCTCAAAGGCTGGGATAAACTTCGAGCAGCCAAAACTGAAGCCGAGTTTGAGGATAATAGTGGAGAGCGCTTTTCTTTGGAAGAACTGAGCGATCGCACTTGTTTATCACTGCACACTGTCTCCAGGATACTGAGGCGAGCCGAGCCTGTAGATAAGAGTTCGTTACAATCTGCCTTTGCTGCCTTTGGGTTGGAATTGTGTAAAAGTGATTATACTCGACCTATCGCATCATGTAAAGATTTGGAAGCCCGACAGGCTTTCCCAATGTATAACTGGGGAGAAGCACCTGATACTTCTATATTTTACAATCGCTATCAGGAAATGTCGCAATTACGACATTGGGTGTTAGAGGAACGGTATCGTTTGGTGACATTGCTGGGAATTAGTGGTATTGGCAAAAGTACTCTAGCAGTAAAATTGGGGCTGCAAGTTCAAGATGAATTTGAGGTAGTGGTGTGGCGAAGCCTGCAAAATTCACCACTAGTCGAGGATGAGCTCACCAGCATACTGCAATTTTTGCGGTGGGCTTTGCAAAAAAAGATGGAAATACCCCAAAACTTTGAGGGAAAACTATCGAAGCTAATAGAATGTTTGATAAATCACCGTTGTCTGCTGATTTTAGATAATTTCGACACAATTTTATCTAGCAATAGTCAAGTAGGGCAATATCGTCCTGGCTACGAAGGATATGGTCAATTACTCAAACTGATTGGAGAAGTACCTCATAACAGTTGTGTTCTGCTGACTTCCAGAGAAAAACCAAGAGAAATTCTACCTTTAGAAGGAGAAAAAACAAAAGTTAAATGTTTGCAGCTAGGGGGATTAGATCCTACTGAGGGGCGCAAGTTATTTCAGCAAAAAGGACAATTCACGGCTACAGAACAAGAATGGGAAGTACTCATCAAGCACTATGGGGGTAATCCCCTGGTTTTGAAGATAGTAGCAGCAGGGACAAGAGAGCTTTTCAACGGTAGAATCGCCCAACTTTTGGATTATTTGAAACAAGGGGCATTTATTTTTGAGGAAATAGGCGACTTGTTGGAATTCCAGTTCCAACGTTTATCGGTAGTGGAAAAGGAGGTAATATATTGGCTGGCAATTAAACGAGAACCAGTGTCCCTAGACGAATTAGCTGCCGATCTAGTTACATCTTTTTCCAAACGTCAGTTACCCCAAGCCATTAAATCATTGTTGCAAAGGTCATTGATAGAAAAAAGCGGCAAGCATTTCTTTCTCCAACCAGTAGTGATGGGATATACTACGCAGCGATTGGTCGAACAGATTTGTCAAGAATTAGTAGAAGAAAAGCGGATATCTTTACCCTTGTTTAAAACCCATGCCTTAATCAAAGCAACATCTAAAGACCACATTCGGGATACACAAAAGCAACTTATTATACAGCCATTACTCGAAAAACTGTTAATAGAGTTGGGCAGTCAAAAAAAGCTGGTAATTTTGTTGCAGAATATACTAGAGCAGCAAAGGCATCAAGCAGCAATACTCACAGGATATGCAGGGGGTAATGTTCTTAATTTACTGACATTGTTGCAAGTCGATTTACGAGGCTATGATTTCTCTAATCTGACAATTTGGCAATCACACTTGTAGAATGTCAGTTAATTTTACTGTATGCTTCCTCAGTTTTAGTCCCGACGGTTGTACTTTGGCATCGGCTAGTTATGACCAAACGATTAGGTTATGGGAGATCGATAACTTTACCTGTATAAGAGTGTTGCATACTCATAGTCCTGGAGCACAATCTGTTTGCTTCAATCCTCTAGGTAACATCTTGGCTAATACTGATAAGGACTCTGGGCATACTTTCCCCGACAAGGAAAAGGGGCAGGCATCAATCGTGACAAGTTAAGGTTGTGTGTTGTTTGTCAACTGGTTTTTAGCTCTTAGCTCTTAGCTCTTAGCTCTCAGCTTTTAGCTTTCAAAGATTTTTAGTAGCCTAGTTGAAAAAGGTGCGGTCGCTTGTCGAGGGACTACAATCCATACATAGCGTCAATAAATAAATTAAACACTATATGTAGTGGTTGACTTATTTGATTTTTTCTTAAGTTGTCACCAATGGGC
>JASJEI010000272.1 GCA_030064795.1 Pleurocapsa sp. MO_226.B13
TGCCTCCTGCCTTTATGCAAAGCAAAACCCTAGGTACGGAATTATGCCTTGGTCCGAAGTTAGGGCTACCTTCACCTAACTTTTAAATAATGTATTTCAACAGGATTTAGTATGACTTTATTGCTTAATTTAAAAGGTTATCTTAGAAAGTTTTTACGTAGAGGCTCGTTGTTCTATCAATTACTTCAAGAACTAGAAGAAAATGAACAACTGTCATATGAACAATTAATTGATTACCAAAATCAAAAGTTGCGCTCGACTATTCAGCACGCATATCAAACAGTTCCTTACTATAGACGATTATTTGACAGATTAGAAGTAAATCCCAAAGCGATCGAAACTATTGACGATCTGAGGGTTCTACCTGTTATGAGCAAGACTAACGTTAGAGGTAAGGAAAAGCAATTTATCTCGAATGCTGTCCCATTGAAATTCAAAACAGCTACTAGCGGTACAACAGGTACGCCGGTTAATTTGTTTCGAGATTACTACAGTATCAATTTTGAGCATGCTTCTATTTGGCGACAAAAGCGGTGGAGTAAATGTGGTTTTGACGAACTAACAGTCAGAATTCGAGGCGATGTTGTTGTTCCTCACGATGTAACAAAACCTCCTTTTTGGAAATACATTCCTAGTGAAAATCTGCTGATGATGTCTTCTTATCATTTATCAGATAGATTTATTCCTTACTATTTAGAGAAGCTCCGCAGTTTTAATTCATTCATTATTGAAGCTTTTCCCTCTACCATATACAGATTAGCTCGCTATATGCAACTTTATCAAGAATTGCCAATTAAGGTAAAGGCGGTATTTACTTCAGCTGAGACACTGTTTCCCCATCAGCGTCAAGTCATCGAAGAATATTTTGGACAAGTTTTCGATCATTATGGTCAGTCGGAACGTGTTGCATATATTGCCAGGTGTGAACACGGAAATTACCATTATGCAATGGACTATAGTCTGATTGAGTTTTTACCAACAGAGCAAAATGATTTGTATAAAGTGGTAGGAACTACATTCCACAACAGAGCAATGCCTTTGATCAGATATGATACGGGTGATTTTGTAAGAATTAACAACTACGATCGATTTTGTTCCTGTGGGAGAGCTTTTCCTTTAGTAGAAAGCATAGAAGGTCGCATAGAGGATTATGTAGTTACTCCTTCTGGGAAATATGTAGGAGCTATGGGTATATCTTTCCTCAATGTAAATAATCTCATAGAAGCTCAAATTATTCAAGAGAAATTGAATTTGCTCCGTGTCTTGATTGTTGCAACTGAAAATTTTACCGCTCGAGATGAAAAAGTTTTATTGAGAAATATACAACAACGAGTTGGGTATGAAATGAAAATTGCTATTGAGAAAACAGATAAGATTCAACGTACTAAGAGAGGAAAACTAAAAATAACTATTTCTTTATTAAAACATGAAGAAATTAATAATTCTCATCTGACGATTACATAGTTATGTTTTTTTATGAAAGTACTCAAACAATTATTTATATTAATAACCTAACTGAACTCTTTTGATTAGGGACTTACAGGAAAATAATCATCCAGCCTTCACCCAGTATTTCCCTGTAGCCACCAACCCTTAACCTAACAAGGCTGGATGATTATTTCTTTGAATTTTCCTTACGTACTTTCCCTTCTAATTAATTATTTATTAAGGTTTACTATTATCATGAAAACTCATCACAAGCATCAAGATGTATTTTTGTTAACTTTTACTGAATTTGAATCACTAATTTCAGAAGATTTTCCTTTATTTAAAAATAAAGATAAATCAAATATATTAGTATCTTATGGCAATCAAGAGAAAATAATTTCTCCTAATACATATCTTAAAAAAGGCATAAAAACTAGAGTTTGCCCATATCATAAGTTCACTGACTGGATAAAAAATTTTATCATTCGACCAAATATTTTGTTAGGTAGAGAGGGTTCTGTCTGTCCTTATGTTTCTTGTAGCTTGAAGAAACAATTATTTTTTTGTACTGTATATTCTGGAGATACTTCTCAAAACACTATTGAAGAAAAATTGCTTCAATATAGAGACTGGTTTTTAGAGTTTGAAGTAAAACCCAAGCAAAATGAAGTATTTAAAACTTTTGTTATTCTCTTAGCTAATATTTTAGATCGCGATACTCCTAAATTTATGAAAACGATACATACTAGATTGAAAACAGAGTTTGTATCTAAAGGTCTTATGTTGGGAGAATTTTTTCCTGGTTATTCTCAAGAAGGACTTTGGAATCCAAAATTTTCTCCTTTATCTAGCCCACTTCCGCTTTTTGTCATCCGTTATATGGTTGCTAATGATTATTATTTTTTGAAAGACAATAAATTGTTCTTTGAATTATATTTACATTTTTTTCAGAATAAGATCCCCGAAAATTTAGAGAAACTCGTAAAAGAAACTGCCAAAAATTATCAAATAACATTCTAGACTAATTCTCAAAAATAACTGCTTGTGTTGTAAATATAGCGTTTCTCAAATGAGTGACTGGAGTTTAGACGAAAAAGATTGAATATATAGTCAACTTAAGAAGTAGATAGATTTTAAAAATCAACTTGATCTTACTCTGATTTGTAAGTCATTACTTAAATCACCAACGCCGATTCCAAATCTTTTGAATTTCTTTGGTTCTTTGAGAAGTAGGAGTTTCTTTGACAGTTACATCCAGATTGAGCATTACACCTGTAATATTTTGCGACCAAGGACTATTAGGAACTGAAGTTAGATCGAGATCGGAAACTACAGGACGAAAGCCGTATTGTACGAAAACTTGTTGTTGTTCTGGTTGAGTAAGATACTGAATAAATTTGCTGGCTGTTTTGGCGGTATTTTTAGAGATGTTTTGTTTGACGATCGCAGCGGTAGCTACAGTTTCTATGGTGGGATTGGGATAATATATTTGATAGGGTTTTCCCTGAGTTATTTGGGCTTGCGACCAACGGTGTAAAGCAATACTTTCGTATACCACAGCCACATCTCCATCATTAGCACCACGGCTAATAAATTCTTGTAAAAGAATATCAGTCGATCGCGGTGGCTGATAAACTGAGTTTTTGATCAATGAGATTAAAGATTGTGTTTCGGGACTATTAAAATTACGATCTGTTGATTCTAGCCAGAGGTCTAAAGTCAATTGACCGCTATTAGAACGGGTGGGATTAGTTATGACAAAATCAAAACTACCCCAATCTGTTTTGTTGGCAATTTTCGACCAATTATTTTGTTGTAATGCTTGTTCGATCTTTGACCAGGAAAACCGATCATCTGGGAATAAAACTTTACCTCTTTCTTGCCAAGCAATTCCCACTAAAATAGTTTTGGCGATCGCTTGAGGTTGACTGTAGAAAGCTTGACTGTATTCTTGTAAAATCTTGCCATTGGCGGGAATTAAAATCACTGACTGTAAATCATTGTTTTGAGCGAGATAGTTATTAACTATGTCCTGGGAACCTTGAAATTTTAATTCTAAATCTAGATTAAAGCGATCGCGTTCAAATCTGGTTGCTAATTCTTGTAAAGGTTCTTGTAGTTCTGTTCCAGCAACAATAGTGATAGTTTGTTTTGCTCCATGTATGGGTAGATAAGAAAGCCCCAAAGATAAAGCAATTATACCCAAAGAAAGAAATAATCGTTTATTCTTAGAAGATTTTTTCATAATTTATTATTAAATTGTATAAATGTTTGTAGTAAACCCTTTAGGGTTATTTGTATTGACGCTCAAAACATTATCTAGAGAAAAATAGAGCAACACTTTCTTGAATGCTGTTTAGTTCTGCGCTTAATTCTCTTAGCTCATCAAGTTCCACTACGTTATTTAAATTAGAATTACGCAGACGATTTTGTAATTGCTGTAATACTCCAGCAGATTGCGTTACCAAAGTATTAAGAGAAATAACTTGTGCTTGGCGAGTATCTTGCCCTTGTCTTGCCAGTTCGAGATTATTTTCTAGGCTACTAATTAATTGGGTTAATTGCTCTCTAGCCACTCCCGAACTCTGTTGCTGTTTGATTTTTGCTGCGGATATTTGTTGTTGTAATTCGGTAGGAGATAGGAGAGAATCAGAACTTTGTAATTTACGTGCAAGTCCCTCAATTTTTTGGGGTAGTTCTATAACGCGATCGCAAGCATATTCTACTGCTGCTAATAATTCTAATTGACTGGAGTTGGTTAAGAGGTTTTTGGCTTCACTGCGTAATGATTCTGCTTTTTTTACTAATAAGTTTGCCTGTTGTCGAACGTTGACAATTTCTCGATTTAAGGCTGGATTATCCAGGTTAATTCGATCGGCTTCTTTACTACTTAAAGGAAAAGCCAGTCCCGTAGCAACGGCGATCGCACTAGGAATAGCGAGCGTGTTAGATACTTCTAGTAACCGCACTCCAATTACTAATGTAATTCCACCAGCCAAAACCGCTAACGGATAATTCAAAGGATTGATTAATTTCATCGTTAATAAATACTAGAACTCTACCTGCAAGTCTGCCATCAGATTAGCAATAGTTTGAGGATCTCCTTTACGATAGTATCCACCATTGAGTTCGGCTATTTTTTGTAAAGCTTGGGGATTAAAACTTCCTTCCTTGCCGTAACCCACTGTAAAAAAAGCAATGTTTTCTCCTGATTCAAAGCTACTTTCTTTTAATCTTTGTGAAAGCTGTTCCAAACTAATTTTCGACCCCGAATCTTCGCCATCAGTTAAAACTAATACTGCATTAATTGCATCAGGACGAGAGTTTTTCATCAACCAATCTCGCGCATACAAACTACTATCATATAGTCTCGTACCGCCATCAGCTTTTAACTGACTGACAAATTGTATTCCCCTGTCTTTCCCCTGGCGATCGCCTTCTATAATTACAGGAGGATTGATTCTAGAATTAAAGCTAATTAGGGCAATTTTTTCCTTTGTACCGAGGTTTTGAATATAGTTAAGCAAAGTACTCTTTATGGCTGCTAACTTTGCTCCCTTCATCGAACCAGAAGTATCGATTACTACCGCCACTTGAGAAGGTTTTTTGGCATAGATTTGCCAACTTTCAAGCATCGCTTCCACCACCTCTGGTTGGGGAGGACGATAGGACTCATAACTGGGTTGAGGATTGACTCCAAATTGGTCAGAAAATTTAGTTCCCAAAGCGATTCCAGGTACACCAGGACGCAATCCTAAATCAACAGCAATTTGCTGGGTTTCTGGTTGACGCATGAACTCGATGATTTGAGTTGCTGCATCTTGTTCGTCCGCACTAACCCAGGGTGCGTTGGGCAACATTGCCCGCATATTGGAACTAAAAGTAGCCTGGGGATAGACAGCTTGGAATTGAGTTTGATTATTTGCTTGACTATTAGCCCAGATAACTAAAGACTCATAGACTGAACCAACAGAAGCCCAAAAAACTCCATTCTCGACCATTGATTTTGCCAAGTTTCCTGTAGACTTACCGTAGCGGACGATTTTACTTTGAACCTGTTTTACTTGTGGTTGATATTTTTTGATATCAGCGATCGTCAAGTCTTCGGGTTTTTTATTAGCTAGAGAAGCAAATTGCGCCACTAAGGTTTGTAAGCCAGAATTAGAACGGGTAGGCGCGGTGTGTACGTAGGAAACTGGTATCGGCAAAGCTTCACTGTCTAGCTGTTGATGATTGTCGGTTTGAGCCACAGTTAGATAGAGATTGTCGCTGGTTTCTAATCCCTTTGCCAACTCAGCAGTAGTCATAAATACCATCGGACTGTAAGCAATTAGAGGCGAGTCGGTAATCTGGGGAATATAGTTTTGTCCTGGAAACAGCTTATCCATTTGATAAATTAACTGACTCTGATAAATTTCGCCGTCTACCGCTAGTAAAGTAGGAAAATCAGCTACATCAGCTTCAATATTTCCCGCCTGTAACTGCTGTGCTAAATTGAGGATGTCGTTAACTACATCTCCGCTACCTTTTGATTCGCAGGTAAGATAAAAATTCTTACCCCCATCTGTTTTAGGCTGAGTTGGATTTAATTTAGCTGCTGCTTGCTGACAAAATTGGGCTAGATCGCTTCCGACTAGAAACTTAACTTCAAATCCTTTTGCTTGACGGTTACTATAACTACCCCGATCGGATGGACTGCTACAGGAAGATAATAATAATTGCAGGATGACAAAAATAGTAAAAATAACGCGCTTGTTACTGTTGGACTGTCGATAAAAACCAAAATAATTCATAGAAATATAGTCTTTTAGGGCTACCGAGCTAACTAAGATTTAGGCTACCTATAATAGCGATCGCTACTCTAGCCATACAGTTCCCGAAAACCAGATCCAATTAACATTTTGTTGGCAAATATTTAAGAAGTTTTGAATTTAGCAACAAAGTATTTTGCCCTACTCTTAGCGCGATCGCTATAGCTTCTTGCCCAATACAAGTTATTTTTGATAGTTGCTTTAGCTGGAATTCCTTTGGCAATTGAAAATCTAGGAATATCTTTAGTAACAGTACTTCCTAAAGCAACAATCGAACAAGCACCAATGGTAACTGACTTGAGGATATTGACCTGCTCTCCAATCCAAACATGGGGTTCGATATGAACGATACCATTGGGCGTATTTACTTGTCGATCCGATTCAAGATCGAAAATTGGATGAGCATCGGAATTGCGGAGCGCAATATCATTAGAAAACATACAGTCATCACCAATAATTATGGCTGGATTAGCATTTCCAGATCCACTTCCTGATGTCCAGATATTTTGTCCGCTCGTGGTTACATTTTCACCGATCGCAATAAAATCATTATCTTGTTTAGATCTAACTCGCAATTGAGTTAATTTGCAATTATCCCCAATATAAACTGTAGAGTCATTACCAAAAAAAACAATTTTTATCATGCCAATAATATTCTTGCCTAGATAAACTTTGCCGCCTTGAGATTTACTAAAGTCAAGCAAAAATTTTGCCCGATATTCTTTATCCTTGACAAAAAACTGACTATTTTTGCCTTTAATATTAAAAGCAGGATTAGTTTCAAGCAATTGATATTCAGATTCGTTAATCGAAAAGTTTTCAATTGATTTTTTAGCAATGCTTAAATGCTCCAATTTTACTTCCTAACCCAACTCGTTCTATCTACATCAGAGATATGGTAATTCAGAAGTTTGAATTTATCGCCTATTAAGTGAGTTTGATTCAGAGCCTATTTGTTAAATAAAAATAAAAGCTTGGCTTAGGTTAGATTACGGTATGTTTATTAACAAGTTAATTTTTCAAGCAAGTTTTAATTCACCGTAACCCAAGAATATTTTGAGTTTAAATCTCTCGCCAAGACGTTTATCCTCAAAGCGACGAGGACAAGTACCCGTCGCATTGGATGTTTATACCCGTCGCATTGGGTACAAAGAAGTTAAATCTGAAAAGAGTACATTCTACTATCATAGAGAGTTGGTATTAAGGGCAAACTACTCGAGGGGACAAAATTATCAGATCTTATTGCAAATGTTAAATTGTCTACTCGAATACTAGACATCTTTGTATTACTGATTATCATTTGTTTATTACTGAAGAACATAACAAAAGCGAACGATAAATAATCATGAATACAACATCAAATGAGATTACTTTTGACTATATCGAGCTTGAGTCTTTACCAGCAGTTTGGCCACTAGCAGCAGAGAAGTTTGGCGATACTATCGCGCTTAAAGATCCTCATGCGAAACCCGAAGTAGAAATTAACTATCGAGACTTAAAGAGCAAAATTGAGCAGTTTGCCACGGGTTTACAAACCTTGGGTATCCAACCCCAAGCTAAGGTAGCCCTGTTTGCCGATAATAGCCCCCGTTGGTTTATTGCCGATCAGGGAATCATGACCGCAGGTGGAGTAGATGTGGTGCGTTCTTCTGGTGCAGAAAAGCAAGAATTACTTTATATCTTAGAAAATAGCGACAGTACTAGTTTGGTAGTCGAGAATTTAACAACCTTAGCTAAATTAAGTCCCGAACTCTCAGATTTACCAATCCAATTAATTATTCTCTTAAGCGATGAAACCCCGTCAGAAGAAACTTCAATCAAAACCGTTAACTTTCAGGAGTTAATGACAATAGGTAGCGAAAACTCACTACAGCCTGTAGAACAGCATCAAGATACTTTGGCGACTCTACTCTACACTTCGGGGACGACGGGAAAACCCAAAGGGGTAATGCTCAGTCACGGTAACTTATTACATCAGGTAAACTACGTCAAAACGGTCTTTCAACCCCAAGCAGGAGATGTCGTACTCTCAATTCTTCCTAGTTGGCACGCCTACGAACGAGCAGCAGAATATTTTTTCTTGGCTCATGGTGGTACGCAGGTATATACGTCTATTCGCTATTTTAAACAAGATTTAAAAGAGTTTCAGCCTACCTATATGGTTGGCGTTCCTCGTCTTTGGGAATCACTCTACGATGGGATACAGAAGCTGTTGAGCGAACAATCAGCAAGACAGCAAAAGTTGGTTAAATTTTTGCTCAAACAGTCAGAAAGATATATTACCAATCAAAGAATTGCCGATAATACTAGCCTAGAACATTTTGATGTTTCTCCCATAGCGCGATCGCTTGCCGATCTTAAAGCTGGAACTATTTATCCCCTTCACGCTTTAGCCGATAAACTAGTCTACCGTAAAATTCGCGCTGGAGTAGGCAACATCAAGGCTGTATGTAGTGGCGGTGGTTCTTTAGCAAAATATCTAGATGATTTTTATCAAACCGTCGGTATTGATGTCTTTGTCGGTTATGGACTTACCGAAACCTCCCCGATTACTAATGCCCGTACTCCCAAACACAATGTCAGGGGATCGGCAGGAAAACCATTACCCAAAACCGAAATTAAAATTGTCGATCCTGAAACTCGCGAAACTCTACCTCAAGGACAAAGAGGACTGGTGTTAATCAAAGGCGCGCCAGTAATGCAGGGCTATTATAAAAATCCCGAAGCCACGAATAAAGCGATTGACTCCGAAGGCTGGTTTGATAGTGGCGATTTGGGTTGGGTAACTCCCTACAACGATCTAGTGCTGACAGGTAGAGCCAAAGACACTATAGTTCTGACTAATGGGGAAAACATCGAACCTCAACCGATTGAAGATGCTTGCGTTCGCAGTGTGTATATCGATCAAATTATGCTAGTAGGACAAGACCAACGCTCTTTGGGTGCATTGATAGTTCCCAATCTAGAAACCTTGCAACAGTGGGTAACAGAACAAAAACTCGACCTCAAATTACCTACCCCAGAGAGTTCCCCCGAAGAAGTAGCTCAAAGCGATCTCAATCATAAAGCCATTATCGATTTATATCGCCACGAACTGACTCGCGAGGTCAAAAATCGCCCAGGCTATAAAACCGACGATCGCATTACCGACTTTCGTTTTATCGTCGAACCCTTCTCCCAAGCCAATGGTCTGATGACTCAAACCTTCAAAATTAAACGACCCCAAATTAGAGCCAAATATCAAAACGCGATCGATGAAATCTTTGCCGACTGAGAAAAAAAATCAAACAAGTGCTTGCAAAACCAGTTTTTTGAGGTACAACTAAAAAGATTAAAAATTCAGGAAATAACTTAGCCAGACTAAAAATAGCCTGTAACTTTTAAAACGCAATCAAAATTAAGAACCAATTTAAGGAGTCAAGATCTGTGGATTACACTAACGCTAGCCTACTTTTAAAACGCCCAGTAACAGTCAAAGCGATCGTGACGACTCAGTGGAAAGAAGAAGTAACCCAGCAACTACAGAAACAAACCGCCCAAATAGACAAGCAGATGCAGCAGCTAGAAATGCAGGGCAAAAGAACTATTGAAGAAATTGCCAAGCAAATTAAAGACCCTGCCAGCCCTCAGCTTAAAAAACAAACCGAAAATATTATGGGGCAGGTCAATCAAAAAAAAGCCGAAATGCTAGAAAAGAAAAATCAATTTTTGCAGCAGCTACAGCAAATTCAGCTACTGGAATTAAACCAAGAAGTAGTTCAGGCTCAGATGGAAAGCTTTTTTAGGTTAGAAAAAGGAGACAATTTAGTTAAAAAACTTAACGTCGAGGTCGTGTTACGAGATGGAGTAGTAGAAGAAATTCGAGGCGAACTCTAAATTCTGGAGCAAAATGTTACTTTATTAAATAAATCTAAAAGTAAAACCAGCAAAAAATTTAAATCTTTTTAAACAATCTTGTTTCTGAGAAACGATAACCTGAAAATTAGTAAAGGAAGTTGGTACGTACTGAGGAAGCAAGTTGAATACTAAAGCGATCGCCCGTAAACCTGTCCGAGTAATTTGTCTGGGTGAGATATTGTTTGATTGTCTTGCTGATGAAATTGGAAAGTCGGTATCAGAAGTTTCGTCTTGGACTCCCTATCCAGGAGGCGCGCCAGCTAATGTTGCCTGTGCCTTAGTCAAGCTAGGAACTCCTTCAGCTTTTGTCGGTTGTGTGGGAAAAGACGAAGAAGGTCAGCAATTGGTTAAATTACTCCAGTCTATTGGAGTTGATACTTCTGGCATCCAGTACAACGAACAAGTTCCTACCAGGCAAGTATACGTAACTAGAACCGTTGAGGGCGATCGCAGTTTTGCTGGCTTTGGCGAAAGGAAAGCAGACCAATTTGCCGATGCCTATCTCCAAGCTCAAAACTTACCCCCAGAATTATTTTTAGAGGCGGAATTTCTAGTTTTAGGAACTCTGGAATTAGCCTACCCCCAAAGTCGTCAAGCAGTATTTCGGGCCTTGGAATTAGCCGAAGATTATCACCTCAAGATAGTACTAGACGTTAATTGGCGACCAATGTTTTGGCAGGAGGAACAAGAAGCCCTACCCCTAATCAAAGAACTTTGGCAATATGTAGACTTTCTCAAATTAGCAGCAGAAGAAGCCCAATGGCTCTTTGATAGTACCGATGCAGGAGCTATTGCGCATCGGCTGAACTGGGTTGAGGGAGTCTTAGTCAGTGATGGAGACGCTCAGGTAAGTTACTGCATAAGCGATAATGAAGGCAAAGTCAATCCAGTCAAAGTATCAGTTAAAGATACCACAGGAGCGGGAGATGCTTTTTTAGCTGGTTTTATTCATCAACTGTGTTTGCACGGCAATCAAAAGTTACAAGATCCTGAAATAGCTAGGGAGATCGTTCGCTATGCCTGTGCTGTAGGGGGGTTGACGACTACAAAATCGGGTGCGATCTCCGCTCAACCAACCCCAGAAGAAGTGGAGGCTTTGCTGAAAAAAATCTAAGAACACGATTGTCTAAGGAATTAAAGTAGCACTAACTAACTGTTGCGTATAAGGATGTTGTGGAGCGTCCAAAACTCGATCTGTCAAACCAGATTCTACTATTTGACCATTTTTTATCTGTCTGAATGTATATAATCTACAAAGTAAAATTTAGGCATTAGCCAAAATCTCAACCAGGCAGCAATTCCTAACCCTAAAAGTGCCGAGATGGTTAAATATAAACCCAAACTGACTCTAAGACCATCTGGCAACACTGCCACAATCGAAACAACGATCGCAAAATAAGCCAGCAATAGCCATTGCCAAAGTTGAACTGCCTTTAAGGTGTTTCGGCAACTATTACAGTGTTGGGTATGTTGATGGTAGCGATCTAATAAAACTTCGCGAGGAGTTTCTAAGATGATGGACGGGGGAACAGTAACACCAACTCGATCCCAGGGTAATTTGCCACCACAATAGCGATCGAACCAAGAACGAAACTCAATTACTAAACGATCTGCACTGGCAGGCATTTTGTAAGCGGTTTGCCAATTCCTATTCTGCAAAAAGCTTTCTTGTTGATGAAGCAAAACCATATCTCCATCTAAAACCAAATTGCGAGTTTGCAAATGCTCCCACCAGCGAGGTATTAGAGAATTAAGTCGTTGGGCAAAATTCCGAGGAAATTGCGCCACAATGCGAGACTTACCTGGGGCAACGGGAAGACAATAAGTAACTAATCCGATCTGTTTGTCTCCCCCAGGTAAAACAATGTCATACTCCAAACGGCAGGGTGGTTCAAAAGTAATCGTGGTTTTAAAAGGTTTATCTACTTCTGCCTCGATTAAATCAATAGTCGATCGCACGATCTTTAGAGGAATTGGCATGGCGCGATCGCGATTCCCCTGGATGCCATGATGGGAAAAGGGAACATGACTGGGATCGGCGACGTTTTCCACTAATGTCTGCCAGTCATAGGCTAAATCCCGCACTATTGAAGACCAAACAAAACCTTTACTTGCATCGATTTTGGCAGATAAAGGTAAAGGAGTTGTGGCAGCGATTTCGGGGGAAGATTCATCCAGCCATACCCACAGTAAATCGTTTTCTTGGCGCGAGGGATATACAGTAGCGCAAAAATTTTGACTCTGTTTGGCGATGAGTTCGGGATTATCTGCTTGAGGAATGCGCTGACATTCTCCGTGGCGATCGAATTGCCAGCCATGATAGCTACACATTAAATTACCTGACTTATCGTCAATTCTGCCTTCACTCAACGGCGCGAGTCGATGGGGACAGCGATCTAAAAATATCTGATAAGTTGACGACGATGTTGGTTTCCAAATTACCAAAGGAATTCCCAGTACAGTTGCCGTAGTTGGTTTTTGCGGATCGATATCTTCAATCGGTAATAAAGGATACCATTGCTGAAAAAAATCAAATGATGACATATAAAACCTCTTACTCAAACATTTAAGACATTTAACTTCGATTCCAGATTGTCACTCCTCCTGGTTTATCGATTAGAGTAATTCCTTGGGCTTGTAATTCATCTCTAATGCGATCGTCTTTTTATTTTGACATTAATACTTGTTTGTAGATCGAAGAGATGTGCTGGAGTTTTGTAAGCTTAATAGAGAATGAATTTTGATGAATTGTGGGAGTTGCTCACTACCTGTAACGGACTAAATTATTAAAATACTTAAGAAATACAACATTCAAGCCGAGGGAAGATTTGTTTCAAAGATTAAGACCAAGAATTTGTCTGAGATGGGGTTGATAATGAAGAAGGTAGAGGTCAGAATAGCGATCGCTACTTTTGAAAAACTTGTCCATCTACTGACTGTGGGAAAAATTTATCTTGCGAGCGGGAAGACCCCCATATCCACAAATTATTGATTGCCAGTTCCATGAATGGTCGCAATACTCTTCCATCTGGTTGACCACAAAATTCGTTATAACCAGCGATCGCCAACCCGAACATTTGGGCCAGACTCCTGAATAAACCTGAACATTTCCCTGAACAAAACGGTATTTTTTCTGCCGAGGATTTCAGCGATAGTGAATTTGTACATAGGAAAGCAAACAACCGCTTCCAAATTGATAGTGGAGTCAATAAAGGAAATTGACAACTTCAATCGTCTTAAAAAGACAAACACAAAACAAAAGTTCAGTATCATGTCGTCAAATCCATATATAGGTCAAATTACCATATTTTCAGGCAATTTTGAACCAGTAGGTTGGAAATTTTGCCACGGTCAACTTCTTTCAGTTTCTGAATATGAAGCACTTTTTTCCATTCTCGGCACAGTTTATGGTGGGGACGGACGAACTACATTTGGCTTACCCGATCTAAGAGGGCGCGTTCCTCTCCATGTTGGTGGTTCTAGTGGTCAGGGGCCTGGTCTAAGCGAGTATCGTCTAGGTCAAAAGGTTGGTGCTGAGACGGTTGCGATAACGGCAGATACAATGCCGTCCCATACCCATGATTTGAAGGCTCTTAAAACAACAGCTAGCTCTGAAGAGCCTGAAGGAAATGTGCTGGCGGAACCAACTCGAGGCATATATCTAGATAGCACTTCTCTTCTTGTTCCTATGGATAGTGCATCTATTGGTAACTACATTGCCAACGGTGATGCACACAATAACCTGCAACCTTTCCTTGGTATTAACTTCATCATTGCTTTAACAGGAGTTTATCCTTCACGCAATTAAAGTTTAATTTTCGCTGATTAGTCTAAATGAGGATAGTTAATCTTAATGCTTGACTCAGTTGCTTTAACTTACCGTAATGCTGCCCCAGAAGATGAAGGCTTTCTGTTTCAACTTTATGCCAGCACTCGAATAGAAGAACTAGATGCCTGGGGCTGGGATACTCAGCAACAGGAAGCATTTCTGAAAATGCAATTCCAAGCTCAGCAAACTAGCTATAGAAACCAGTTCCCTAACAATAACTATCAAATAGTCCTAATTCAGAAGCTTTCTCTAGGAGTCATGTTAATTATTAGGGATAAAGCAGAAATTCATCTTGCCGATATTGCCTTGTTGCCAGAATATCGCGATCGAGGAATTGGCACTTTTCTGCTACAAAACCTGCTTACTGAAGCTGCCCAAACTAGAAAACCAGTACGTCTTCAGGTAATCCAAGTTAATCGAGCATTCCGACTCTATCAACGATTAGGTTTTTCTACAGTTAACGATAATGGTATCCATTTTGCGATGGAATGGCTGCCCCCTAATATTGCTGCACGGAAGTAATAAGTAGAGAATTAATAACTTGGACTTTGGACAAACAGGAAAATAATTCGCGATGGACATTCGCGAACAAAGTCCAATCGTAACGGGACAAGTCAAATGAGAAGATCGATCACAGTTTGTCCAAACTGATTTCACTTGACTCATAAAAAATGCCCCAAAACGACTATAATCAATCACGACAAGAGTTCGAGCAATTGAGAGCCAAATTGTATCAAAGTTTTAACTACAGACGAGATACATTAATGGATTTGGTAGATGCGATCGCTGCTAATACCACAGCGAGATCGCCAGTGGAACTGAGTCTTTCGCCTCTATTTCGCAGAGAATATAGTGCCTTGTACAAAGGAATTCAAGCCTATCGAGCTATCTCCCCAAGCAACTCCCAAGAAGCAGAAAAGAGGAAAATCGCTCAAATTGAAGCTCGGTTTCAGGCCATTGCCGCACTAATTCCAACTCCTCAACAAAAGCCATTTTACTTGTGGGCGCTCGATGTGACACCTCTGCCACGACCCTATGCCAAAACCTTAGAAGAGAGAACCATAATTTATCAACCCAATACAATCAAAGGCAACAAACCGATTAATATCGGGCATTCTTACTCAGTATTGACAGCTCTCCCTGAAAGAGAAGAGACAGGTGATATGACCTGGGCAATTCCTTTAACAGTCGAGCGAGTCAAAAGTTCAGCCACAGGCAAGCAA
The DNA here is from genome assembly GCA_030064795.1 of Pleurocapsa sp. MO_226.B13. Next base: position 15,189 of record JASJEI010000272.1, read on the forward strand.
GTAGGTTCACAACAACTCAAGCAGATTTTAACCAATGAAAATTTGCCCTGGTCGAATCATCTGTCAGTCGTCGTAGTGGACAGTGATTACTCGGCTAAGACTTTTCTGAGGGAGCAAGAACAACATCCCAATTTAGTAGTCGTAACTAGGGTCAGAAGTAATCGGGTTTTCTATACTTCTCCTGACACTGTTGATGAACTTAACAAAAGGGAAAAGTTTCGCGTATTTTATTCGCGAATAGTAATCGCTAATTATTTTTTTTTTGGTTGATCATCATAACCAACATCCAATAAGGCTTGAGTCAAAGTATCAATATTACGTTGTATTTCATCAATTTGAGCGCGTCTTACCACCTGCATAACTGCGGTAATATGAGCTTCACTGCCAGCTTTTCCTAGATGTTTGTATTTACTCAAAGTCTTAGTATCGTTAGCTTTGGGGAAAGTAGGCTTTGGGGCTTGGAGTTTGTAATACCAATATATTTTTTTTTGTTGTCGTACTTGATAACGAGAAACGACACAACCATCTGAAGCTACCTCACCAGTGGCTTTGATGATTTCTTTCTGTTGTTCAAGAGTACCGATCGCTGCGGTGATTCGGTCGATACGTTCTAATTTATCTTCTGATGAGCGATTTTGATTCATCTCCAAAAAAACTTAGGAGAAACATTAATAAAATGGGAACTAGTTCGCGATTTATTTTCGCGAAATATACACTTAGTTTAACAGATAACAATAAATATCATAGGATTACAGGAGAGAATATAGATCGTGGCTCTACATCCTCAGTCAATTAAACCTATTCCACCTCTGACCAAAGAAATAGCACATCAAGCTTTTCCTAAAGGAAATATTTATATGAGCTTAAGAGATGAATTGGGTGTATTTTACTTAGATGAGGATTTTGCCGAGCTTTATTCATTTGAAGGTCAACCCGCTCTACGACCTGCTAGTTTAGCTTTGGTCTGTGTGATGCAGTACATGGCTAATTTATCTGACAGGAGTGCAGCAGAAGCAGTGGCTGCTCGTATCGACTGGAAATATGCTTTGGGATTGGAATTGACTGATCCTGGTTTTGACTTTTCGGTTTTAAGTCTGTTTCGCTCTCGATTACTGAGTGGAGGCAAAGAAAAGCTTTTATTAGATAAACTTTTAGAGCGATGCCAAGAGCTAAAACTATTAAAAACTAGAGGAAAAGCACGTACTGACTCAACTCATATACTGGCAGCGATTCGTAATCTTAATCGACTTGAATGTGTGGGTGAAACTTTAAGAGCGGCTTTAAATGCTTTAGCAGTAGTTGCCCCAGATTGGTTGTCAAATATCGTGGAAAGAGATTGGTTTGACCGTTATAGTAAACCTGTTGAAGAATCTCGTTTACCAAAAGGGACAGAAGCTCGTAATGAATATGCTCAAACCATTGGACGGGATGGAATGAAAATTTTAGAGGCTATAGATGATGAACCAAATACACCCTTATGGTTGCGAGAAATTGCTGTAATTGAGAATCGGCGAATTACCTGGATACATCAATATTGGGTTAAGGACGGTGAACTTCACTGGCGCAGTCACAAAGATTTACCCCCTGCGGGAAACCGAAGCAATTCTCCTTATGATACAGAGGCTCGTTATGGTAATAAGCGACATACCACTTGGCTAGGCTACAAGGTTCATTTGACGGAGACTTGTGATAAAAATCAAGTTCATCTAATTACTAATGTTCAAACAACAGAGGCACATTTAGCTGATGTTGACCAAACTGAATCAATTCATATTTCCTTAGCTGACAAAAATTTATTACCATCTGAGCATCTGGTTGATGCTGGTTATGTGGATGGTACTTTGTTAGTTGAGAGTAAGCAACAACATAATCTCGAACTAATTGGACCAGTTCGTGACAACGTGAGTTGGCAATTCTTTAAACCCTGAAGCCTATGATTTGAGTCGTTTCAAAATTAACTGGAGAAAACAACAAGCTACTTGCCCTGCTGGAGTTAAAAGTACAAAGAAATGGACTGTTCATCAAGACCAATGGGATAATCAAGTTATTAGCATTAAATTTCCCCGTAAAGCTTGTCGAGAGTGCCAGTTTCGTCACTTATGTACTCGCTCAAAAACCGAACCCAGAGAAATTACTCTCCGTCCAAAAGACGAACATTTAGCTATTGTTAAAAGGAGAAAACAACAAAAAACCAAAACATGGTCAAAAAAATATAATCAGCGTGCTGGAGTTGAAGGCACAATTTCTCAGGGGGTTCGTGGTTTTGGTTTACGCGAATGCCGTTATGTAGGTTTGGATAAAGTTCATTTACAACACATCCTGACAGCGACTGCGATGAATGCGATTCGTCTGTTCGCGTGGTTTGAAGGTGTTCCTTTCGCTAAAACTCGTGTTTCTTCTTTTGCCAAGTTAGCTCCTGATTAGTTCGAGGTTATTTCGCGTATGTTATTCGCGAATAACTTCTCTTTGTTAAGTTCATCAACAGTGTCAGTTGCTACTCAAACGCCTGGACTGGCGGTGCTGATCGACTTCGGTAGCATCAAGGAAGTAGCAACTAAAGCCCAATCTCAATTAATTGAAGCTATTCCCAATACTGAAACTTTATCCCTGATCGGGACAGTACTAGGCAAGAGTGGATATGCTCCCCCAGAGCAGATGGATACAGGGATTGTCTGTGCCCACAGCGATTTGTATGCTTTAGCGGCAACAGCGTTGGTGCTGCTGACGGGTAAAGAACCACAACAATTAATTGACCCCAATAGTTATCGGTGGCATTGGCAAGAGGAAGTCACTCTCAGTCCTAAGTTAGAATCGGTGTTAACTACCATGCTCTCTCCTAACCCAGGTGATCGCTTTTGTAGTGCCACAGAAGTCAGACAAGCTCTTGGGGATATCTCAGCCTTAACTCCTAAAATTCAGCCAGTTAATCGGCAACCTCTAATCAGTAAAATTCCTGTTTTTCCTCGTTTAGCCCCTAAAATACTATTTTTTGCCGTTTTGATAGGGACGGTATTACTAGGAAGTTTTTGGTGGTTGAGAAATAGAGATTTAGCAAAAGATTTAACAATTGTTTCCCAAACTCCCTCTACCTCGGACAATTCTGCAAGTAGCGACAACCCTGAGCCAAAACCCAGAGATTTTAGGGGTAGTCGGTCATTATGCCAGTGATGTTACTTTAGCCACAGCCAAAATTTATCAATCAGGTCAACTGGTATCAATTTCGCCCATTAGCACTTCGGTTAAACTATCTAATCTCAGTCCCTATCTATTTCGGGCGGTTCCCAGTGATTATATGGCGGCTAGAGCCTTAGCCGAATATATGCTTCATCAGCTCAGGCAGAAAAACGTGGCAGTTTTCTTTAGTTCCCAAAGTAACTATAGCCAGTCCCTCAAATCAGAGTTTATGACTGCTGTTTCCCTTGGTGGAGGACAGGTAGTTGGTGAATTTGACTTGTCCGATGCTAATTTTAGTGCTGCCGATAGTCTTAAACAAGCTAGAGACGGGGGGGCAGAAGTACTAATGTTAGCAGCTGATACTGACACCCTCGACCAAGCTCTACAAGTGGTTCAGGTAAATCATCAACAGCTCAGTCTGTTGGGAGGAGATGATGTATATACCCCCAAGACTTTGCAAGTCGCGGGAGAATCAGCCCAAGATCTGGTGTTGGCAATTCCCTGGCACATTAAAAGTAATCCAGAGGCTGAGTTTGCCCAAGTTGCTAAAAAACTTTGGGGAGGAGAGGTCAACTGGCGCACCTCAATGGCTTATGATGCTGCTAGTGCTTTAATTGCTGCTATCGAGCTCCGTCCCACTCGTCTGGGGGTACAAAAAGTACTCTCCAATCCTAACTTTTCTACACTGGGTGCCTGCGACCAGATTAACTTTTTACCTTCAGGCGATCGCCTCAAACCAATCGAGTTAGTCAAGATTCAACCAAGCGTGCGTAACCCTTTTAGTGATGAATTTACGCCCCTTGTTTCCCAACGTTAACTTTTAGGGGAGTTTGAGGGGCTGTAGTTATCTCCAATTAACCATTTATAATAATTTCACTGAGCAAGCAAGGGGAACTACGCTTCGATGAACTTAGAATCAGAATTAACTTGGATAGAAGTCAAACAGATAGCCGATAGACTTGCTGTTCAAAAGACGGGGAAACACCTGAGCGATATTGAGATGATCGTGCTTAAGGGTTCTTGGTCGGGGGGAACTTATGAGGAAATGGCAGAACAGGCTGGATATACGGCTGACTACCTCAATAAAGATGTGGGCAATAAGTTATGGAAAAAACTCTCAGCTATATTAGGAGAAAAGGTAAGTAAGAAGAATCTTCGGGAACCCCTGAAGAGAGCATCGAAGGCGCAACAGCAGCCTTCTGTTGTTACTGTCGGTTCGGTGAAAGAGATTCCTTTTCCAGAGGGGTCAGTCCCCCTAGATTCGACCTTCTATGTGGAGCGAAACGGGATCGAGTCTTTGTGTTACGATGCGCTTATTAAGCCGGGGTCTTTGATTCGCATTAAAGCTCCCAAACTGATGGGCAAAACTTCATTGATGAATCGCATACTAGCTCACTGCCAAGCTCAGAATTACAAAACGGTGTATTTGGATTTGAGTAGTGTCGAGCGTTCTATTATTAAGGATTTAGATAAGTTCCTGCGCTGGCTCTGTTTGATGGTGGGTCGGCAGTTAAAGTTAGAAAATAAACTTGGTGATTATTGGGATACGGAAATTTTGGGTAGTAATGGTAACTGTACAGTGTACTTTGAGGAGCATTTATTACCAGCCATAGATTGTCCCTTGGTCTTAGGGTTAGATGGGGTGGATCTGGTTTTTCCCTATACCGAAGTGATTGAAGACTTTTTCGGAATGCTGCGAGGTTGGCATGAGAAGGGGAAGATTTCTCCACGATGGAAGCAACTGCGGTTAGTAATGGCACACTCTACGGAATGTTATATCCCTTTAGACATGAATCAATCGCCGTTTAACGCAGGAGTCCCCGTAGAGTTGCGGGAATTTGACCCGAAACAGGTCAAAGATTTGGCTCTCCTTCATGGACTGAATTGGCATGAATCCCAGATAGAGAAATTGATGGGGATGGTAGGGGGACATCCCTATTTGGTGCGCTTGGCTCTGTATGAGGTTAGCTCTGGGAAAATGACCCTAGAGCAGCTACTGGGTGAGGCTTCTACTGAAGCGGGAATTTATAGCAACCATCTGCGGCGACATTTGGAAATGCTGCAACAGGCACCAGAACTGGCTCGGGCTTGGCAAACTGTAGTCGCGTCGCCCGAACCAGTGGAGTTAGATTCGATGCAGATTTATAAGTTACACAGTATGGGATTAGTGCAGCGCAAAGATAATCAGGTGATTCCTCGGTGTAATTTGTATCGAGAGTATTTTCGCCGTGTTTTGTCAGCCGACATTATCTAGAACAGCGATTCAGTAATCAAAAACTAGGGCTAATTTACTATTGAGAGATTTTTAGTGGGACTTTGACAAAAAATGATGGCAAAAAGCGGTGAAAGTCTTATATCTCAATATTTTTAGTTCAAAAGTACCTAGCCCCTGCATACAATTAAGTTTGAGGCGAGTTTACCTCGTTCCAGGTAAACTCTTTGTCTGGCAAAGCTTTCACCCCTTTTTAGCCAGACAAAGTTTCCAAGTCCCAATAACTGAGTAAGAAGGAACTCTGGCTTTGGGGAGAGCGAAGTCTTTTAATCAATTTTCGGGGCGTGACGTGAGCTTATAGTTCTTTGATGCGGATATTGCGAAACTGGACAATTTCTGTGTGACACTGTAGGGCGATATAGCCTTCTGTCAGACGAGGTGTTCCAATATTGGTTTTAGATATCTCAGCACCATTTAGTTTAACAGCGATCGAATTGCCTTGAGCAGTGATCTCGAAGACATTCCAAGGACTATCGGGGGTAAACCTCGGACGGATAACCTTACTCACTCCCTGTGAGGCAGATGCAAGGGTATAAATCGCTCCTGTCTTCTCCCGAAATCCGCCGAAAACCGATTGAGGATTTCTGTTGGCTTGAAAATTCTTGCCTGTCTCGTCTATTTGTATTTCTGTACACGAAGCATAGAAAGCCTCGTCGAGATTTCTTCCCGTTGGATCGGGAATACGGAGAAATACCCCAGCGTTAGCACTAATTGAAAAGGCTTTCCACTCCAAACGCAGAATAAAATCTTTGAATTGTTTAGGTTGGTAATAGAGTAGACCTAAAACACTATTTGTACCTGCTTGTCCCGCTTCGATGATAGGCAATTGCCCCAGGGGAACGAGGGGAGTAAAGTTAGACGCTCCCGCAGCACGCCACATGCGCTCAAAACTGCCATTGAATAGAGACTGAAAATCTGCATCTCCATCATCAAAAGGCCTCTCTTCTTGATAGCGATCGGCAATATCGAGAGCCACTTTACGAGCAAGAGCTAACCCTGTGGGTACAGGATTGGCAGAACCAGCGGTAGGAAACAATGCCTGATCTGCACAATAGGCATTGGCAACGTGATGAAACCGTCCATGAACATCCGTTACTGATGTTTCTGGATCGTCTCCCATCCAGAGAGTTCCATTTTCATGATAAGTTGTTCCTAAGCCATCTTCCACCGCAGAAATAAGACGGACAGGATCTCCCTGGGGATTTCCCGTGTCCTCAACGGGAACCTTAGCTAATCGAGCAATAAACTGAAAAGATGCGGCTCTTTGAGCTTGACGAAGGGCTAAAGCCTCTGGAGTCTCTACTAGCTGCACAAATCCTTGTGGGACACCCAAGGAATCATTTGCCGAAGGGTTGGTATCCATCCAACTGTTATTGGGACTGCGTTCCCCACCATATTCTACAGGTGCTTCCTTATTGCCGAAATCTTCGCCACAATTTCGGATACCCACGGTTATCCATTCATCAGCATCTGGCTCTCCTTCAAGTTGTTGAACTTTCTCAAGCAGGTCATCTCGATCGGGAATGAGTTGATAAAGTGATACTTCCGCATTATCGCCACCATTAGGGGCAGCATAAAATTGAAAATGAAAGCGTCCGTCACTACCATCGGGACCTACTCCTGTTGCGGTTCCCTCAATTTGTAAGGCGGCTTGTTGTAAAATTTTTCCTTCGAGAAGGCTTTTTAATAATCCTCCGTCTGGATTGGGTAAATTTTCAAGGTGACTGCGACGGATTTGCCAAATATAGTTTCCTCGAATATGAACCATTAGGTTAGCTCCCATTCGTTCTTGGGTGAGGGCAGAAGGACGAGGGAAAGAATTCCGTGCAATACGGGTGGAATTAATACAGTTAGCGGCTAAAACTACCATCCCATGCTCAGGAACGGGAATGGTTAAAATCTGTTCATCCCCATTCACTGGATCTTTAACCGCAACTCTGACACCCCTTACCACTGCTTCTTGAGTTTCCAGATTGAGAACGGTTACATTGGGGACGAGAAATAGATGTCGATTTTGATCGTCACCATTGGAGCTTCCGCTATCCTCTCGGATGGCACTTAATAAGCCAGGCAAGCTACTATATTTGTCTGGGCTAAACAAACCCGATAATTCGGAATCGGTTTTAACAGCAATAGGTGGCTGAAGAACCCGATCGATTGAATAATTATCGTTTGGTATATTAAATGGCACTAATGTACGAGAGCGTTTGAGTAAGGCTTCGTAAAGGGGACCAAAGATAAAGTCTTTTTCTTTTCCCCCTAAATCGAGAGCATAATCTGCCCCAATTTCTTGAGTGACAAAGTTATACCCGTCAGGACCTTGCAAAAAATTGGCGACTGACTCAGGCCACTGTGCTAAATCGTCAGGAGTCAAGGAAGGAGACCATCCACCCCAAAAAAGACTTTTTCCACCAACACAACGATGATGATCCCGAAATCGTCCAGCAAAATCTCGTCCAAATTCAACTCCCTCACCTTCAGGAGTTCCATCAGCGTTAAGAATTCGGTATTGTCCTTCAGGTAAAAGGGGTGCTAAAGGAACATTATAAAGTCCCCCTAATCCCAGAGGCAGGTTTTGGAAGTGTTCGTGAATAATAAATGGTCCTTCTTGGAGAACTAAAATCTTGGGGCGAGGACGACCAGAGCCAAAATTTTTGGTTTGATTGAATATGTCAGTAGCACAATAGGCACCGTACATTCCAGCTCCTACAACAATAACGTCAAAGCCATCAGGGACAGCTTGTAACGCTTCATCTAAGGTATTACAGACAAACCTTGAAACGGCATCACGGGTAAATGATGTATCTTGAATATCATTTTGTGCTGGTACAGGTTGCCCAGATGAATCAAACAGTTTAGTTAGTCTGGTTAATGACATAGACTTTAGATTTCCTGCAAAAATAGTTCAGAGCTAGAGTGTTGACTCTGTGGAAATTTTTCACAGAGTCAACACCCAATTTTTGAGTTGTGGGAACTGCTTGACTAGCAGTTCCTACAAGCGATTATTTGATGTTAACTATCAGGTTCCGCTTGTTTGAAATAATGAAACTAAAACCAATTAAAAACAATGGGAAAAAGTCAGGTGTTTTTTTTAGCAATAAATCAGGTTTAAAAGTCAGTAAATCGGCAAAAATCAGGTTATCTTAGGTGATTGATTGCCAAAAAATCGGTAAAAATCAGGTAGTAAACCAAATAAGTAACAAGGGGGCTAAGATCTGATTATTAATTGTTTTTGTTTGCAGTTCGCCAAGATAACTTAACAGCAGCATTCATGACTGAAACCAAGTCAACCTATGAGTATCAAGTCGGAGGGAGTCTCGACAGTTACGCGCCTAGCTATGTGACGCGAAAAGCCGACTCAGACTTCTATCAAGTTTTAAAAGCTGGTCAGTTTTGTTATGTCCTCAACTCGCGGCAGATGGGCAAATCTAGCTTGCGGGTGCGAACCATGCAAAGGCTGCAAGCCGAAGGGACAGTCTGTGTTCTGATTGACTTAACGGAGATGGGCAAGCAGGATATGACCCCAGCAAAATGGTATGGGGGAATTGTCCAATATCTGGTCAGTGGTTGCCAACTTAGCTCAACAACTCAATGGCGGACTTGGTGGCGGGAGCGGCGGGATGTGCTTTCCCCTGTACAACTTCTGAGCTTATTTATTAAAGAAGTATTGTTAGTCGAAGTCAAGCAAAATATCGTCATTTTCGTCGATGAAATCGATCGCGTTCTGAGCCAGAATTTCTCCCTCGATGATTTTTTTGGACTGATTCGCTGTTTCTATGAGCAGCGGGACACCCATCCCGACTATAAACGCCTCACCTTCGCCCTGTTGGGTGTAGGGACTCCTGCGGATTTGATTCGAGACAAAAACCAGACCCCCTTTAATATCGGTCAGGGGATTCAACTGCAAGGGTTTCGGTCTGACGAAGTTCAGCCTTTGCTTGAAGGTTTGTCAGGGAAAATTGCTCATCCTGAAGCAGTACTCGGGGAAATCTTAGACTGGACGGGTGGACAGCCCTTTCTGACCCAAAAGCTTTGTCAGTTGGTTATTCGGTTAGAGAATCATGGTGAGATTCCCCCTTCAGAATCCCCCCAATTTATTGAACAAGTGGTGTGCTCTTGCATTGTGGAAAATTGGGAAGCCCAAGATGAGCCAGAACATTTGAGAACCATTCGAGACAGAATTCTCAGAAATGGACAAAAGGTAGTACAACTGTTGGGACTCTATGAGAAAATCTTACAACAAGGAGAGCTCCTTGCCGATGGCAGTCCCGAACAGATGGAATTACGACTGTCAGGCTTAGTAGTGGAGAAGCAGGGTCAACTCAAGATATATAACCCTATTTATGAAGCTGTTTTTGACCGCAATTGGGTTGAGAGGAACTTAGAGAAGTTGCGACCCTATGCTAGGGCCTTCAATGCTTGGCTGGCTTCTGGGAGTCAGGATGAGTCCTGTTTATTGCAGGGAGTAGAGTTGCAGAATGCTTTAACTTGGTCGTTGGGTAAAAGCCTCAGCGATAGGGACTATCAATTTTTGGTCGCTAGTCAAGACTTAGCTAAACAACAGACACAAAAATTATTAGAAGCCAATGAACGAGCAAGTCGCCTGCTGGCAGCATCCAGGTCTAAAGCCAAACAAAAAGTTCGAAAGCAGAGACTGGGATGGAGTTGGATGCCCTTGGTGGCTTTAGGGTTCACCGTCCCCATTTTACTGCTACGCTTCTCTGGACTATTACAAGGACTAGAATGGAACCTGCTCGATCGCTTCTATCGGTGGCGACCTGTAGAAGCCTCAGATGAGCGAATTGTTATTGTTACTATCAATGAAACAGATCTGAAGGAGGTGGGACAGTGGCCCGTTCCTGATGGGCTTTTAGCCCAGGCTCTTGCTAAGATTCAAGCCCAAAACCCTCAAGCCATCGGACTGGATCTCTATCGAGATTTACCCGTAGAACCCGGGCATACTGACTTAGTGAAATTGTTTCAATCGACTCCCAATTTATTTGGCATTGAGAAAGTGTTAGAGCCTGAAATTGCGCCTCCTCCTATCTTGAGTCAGCGGGGACAAGTGGGTTTTTGCGATTTCCTGGTGGATGCCGATGGCAAGGTACGTCGCGCCCTGTTGTCTGTTATCCTCTCTGACGAGGAACTGCGCTATAGTTTCCCGATTAAGTTAGCCTTGCACTATCTTGAAGCTGAGGGAATTACCCTAGAACCCCTTGACAGGGAGGGGCAGCCAGTCAGAGTCAGCTTGGGACAAGCCGTCTTTGAGCGGTTTACAGGCAATGACGGGGGCTACGTCCGTACCCAGTCGGGAGGCTACCAGATTTTGCTCAATTTTCGCGGTACTCAGGAGAATTTTGCCACTTTTTCGCTGCGGGAGGTGCTGGACAACCAAATCCCCTCCGATAGTTTCCGCGATCGCCTGGTTCTGATTGGCACTACAGCCGAAAGCATCAAGGATTTATTTTACACGCCTTACAGTAGCAGATTATTCAATTCCCCCGATGTGATGCCTGGGATAGTTGTCCATGCCAACATTACCAGTCAAATTCTCAGTGCAGCCCTTGATGGACGACCCCTGCTTCGGAGTTGGTCTGAGCCAATGGAATGGCTAGGGATTTTAGCGATCGCTGGGATCGGGGCAGTAGTCAGTTGGCGGTTTAAATCGACTGGGGCGATCGCTTTTTGTGTCCTTGTCGCCAGTAGCGGACTTTTGGGGGGATGTTACCTAGCTTTTGTTTGGGGTTGGTGGCTGCCGTTTATACCCTCCTGGCTGGTACTTTTGGGTTCGGCGATCGCCTTATTGGTGGTTACTAATAAAAAACGAGAGCGACTCCAATTCAGATTTACTTTAGCCTTGCTGTTAGAGACTTATCAAGATGATCCAGCGCTCGGGCGCATTGCCATTGAATATCTCAAGCAATCAGAAAGTCAGGAAAATCGGGCTTTCATTGACCGACAGTTGGTCAAGTATAGCGATCGGGTTTTGGCGCAGGAATAGTTCTCTTTAGCATTGTGGGAAATTGTTGTGAGCAACAACTTGCTATTTGACCTCATCCGTTTCTTTTCAGGACTACCTACATTCCGTTTTATTGTAAATTTTTTCACAACAGGCACTGACATTTTTACACACGAGCAAAACAGTCTTGAATTTTAAATGCGGATACACTTTAGCTTCTGAAGCTGGTTCAAAATAAAGCATTTCATAAAATTTAATGTGGGCTGGTCTAACGCCAGCAACTAAATATTTGGCTTTATTGTCCAGGATTGAGTTAGTAATATTTCTATAAATGCTAAAGAGTGCTTTATAGCACTACGGGAAAACATTAGGACGTTTTCTATTCCCTATTCCCTATTCCCTATTCCCTATTCCCTATTCCCTATTCCCTATTCCCTATTCCCTATTCCCTATTCCCTATTCCCTATTCCCTATTCCCT
>JASJEI010000051.1 GCA_030064795.1 Pleurocapsa sp. MO_226.B13
CATGGGACATCCATTTGTAATACCAATAACGACCACCCTTTCTTCCTTTAGCTTGATAACGAACAATCCAACAACCAGACGGGGCAATTTCACCTTCAAGTTTAATGTTTTCGAGATCTTGTTGAAGTTGTTCGAGAAGATGCTTAAGTTCATCTAGACGAGTGTCAAAATCCTTCTGTTGACGGGCATTGGCCATAGTTAAGACCAGAAAAAATCCAGTTTAGTTGTGTAACAAAGTTCGCTAACCATATTCTCATTCTACTCCCTCACCTCGTAGCAATCAACTCGCGACTAAACTTCAACCAGGTGAGCGTAATTGCCATCCTTCACATAAAGATTGCAACTCTAAAAAGCCACGCCATAACACCGTAATACCAATATTACTTTTCTTTCGATGACTCAAGTAACCTCCCAAACGAGCTACAGCGAGCGATCGCCCAGGCTACAGTTAAATCCACTGCGGTGACTGGTTTTCGCGATTTGGCAACTAATACCTCAATTTGGACTTCATTTAAGACTGAAGATGCTGGTGCTTCGGGTAAGGTCCGATTCAGATAGGTCATTTTTAACAATTGTGCGGCAATTGGGGTTAAAAAACCGAATAATACCTGCATACTATCTCCAGATAGACGATAGCTTTCCGCCTTACATCCTGACGCTTTGAATTTTATGATATTCTTCAATACGCCAACGGTAAGTGTACCATCGTAAAATGGTTTGTGCTTGATGATGATTAGTAACGGGTTCTGTGGTTAAGAGCATCCATTCTACTGGTTCACAGCCTTCGGGTGGGTCAATTTCTACAGCATAAACCCCATAAACTTCAAAATACTCTGGCTCTTGCATTCTCGCGGGACTACGAAGTTTAATGGGTGCATATCTAATTGCCAGAGTAGCGGTTCGCTCTGTCCGTTTTTTGGTTTTGGCTAGTTCTACGGTTACTTCCATCTTGACTGGTTGGGATGGTAGCCATTCCTTTAAATAACTATTGTCCTCTGATAATGCCCGATTATGTGCTGCTCTTACCACTACTCCTGTATTTGGGGTTTTACTGACTTCTTCAAAGACTTCGGCTATGTCTCCTTCTCTGTCAAATACATGAATGATTTTGGGTCTTTTACTCTCTGATTTGTCTGCTTCTAAGAGTTTCTCGACCTCTTTGAGGGCTTCTATCCATTTATAAGATTCTTTAGACTCAATAGGGCGTTTTCTTGCTCTGAAAAGTTTTTTCTTCTTCTGCTTCAAAGTTAAGCTCTTACTTTCTTCATGTTCTCGATGCCACAGTTTTTCTGTTAGTAATCCTATTGGTTGTCCATTGTCGGCATCGAGAGCTAAGGTGCTATGTAGAATCAGTCCATTTCCACCATTGCCAATTGGTCCATATTCTTCTCTTTTTTCGAGGATTTTCTTGGAATCGAGATAGGTTGTATCCCCCACTGCTAGTGCGATTGGTAGTTCTGATAAACTTAACGCTGTTTTTTGATGGTATGGTTCTATCACTCGGTTAAAACTGGTTTTTTGGTGAGCAAAGAACTCATAAGCTCTTTTTAGCTCACCATCTCCCTCAAATACTGATGATAATGGCTTTCCATATTTTACCGATAATTTTTCTTCTATTGATACTGCCCTGTGAGTTAAACGTTGATCTCCAAAGTGGCATTTTGCCGTTGTTAAATTTTGTCCTTGATTCATTCACCACCCAATCTTTACCTTCATTATTCTATGACGCATCTTTCCCTTTTGGACAAGGGTTAGCGGATGATGTTACACAACCAATCTCCCTTCCAGAGATGCCGTGAAAAGTCAGGTCTATTTCCTTGGTCTTGAGTTCCTTTGTTTTCGCTGAGGCAATTCGGGATTTTAAACAAGCCAATGATGTTTTAGTCATAACTGGTTCTGCCAAAAGACCTATTGAGTCAGACTATATTATTTTACGTTTTTCTGTATCTAGCCAAGAGCCAACAGCTAAAGCTGCATACCAAAACCTGAAGCGTCAGACAGAGAGAGTAAGAGCTTATCTCCAAGAACAACAAGTACCTGATGATGCCATCACATGGAGTGGAATTCGCACCTATACTATCCCAGAGATTACTGTCAACGGGCGCGAAACTGGTCAAATCTTGGCTTATCGCCTCAGTCAATACTGGGAAATTCGCTCCTCAGAAGTAGAAAAATATGCCCAACTGCCTCTGGAAGCGAATGAACTAATCAACGAAGGAATTAACCTGGTTTCTGAACCCCCTCAATATCTTTACACCAAACTCAGTCAACTGCGGGTGGAAATGATGGCGGAGGCTACCAAAGATGCAACCGCTCGGGCTAAGGCGATCGCTAATAGTACTGGCAATCAAGTAGGTGCGATCAGAAGTGCCAAAACAGGTGTATTTCAAATTACATCTCGCAACTCAACAGATGTAAGCGATTACGGTATTTATGATACTTCTTCCCTGGAAAAAGATATTACTGCCGTGGTGTCAGTTTCATTTGGCATGAAGCCAGCTTCAAGATAGTCAAAGAAACTAAATTTAGGGTTTTATAAAGTTCTTCTTGTAGTAATTCTCTGAGCAAATACTCTTTGTAATACTCCAGAAAGTGATTTTCATTTACTTTCAGAAAACAAAGGCAATGCTGTTAATGCAATTTAAATGCACAATAGCTTATTGCTGACCATGCAAAGAAATAATATGACGGAAATTTTAATGTCCGAGTTGGCTTATCTCCGTATCGGAATCAGGGGAGCTTGCGCCTCCCATCTTTTACTTAGCTCAATCGAGTAAATTATTCTTTGGTCAATTCTTTTTTCGAGTCTATTTGGGTCAAGGACAGATACAGGTTGGGCATCTCTGGTTTCTCGTACATCTATTATTTTACGAGGTTTGTTATGTTTTCTGGCGTGGAATTACTAAGCGAAATCCAGTGTTGAAGTCGAAGCAGCTAAAAATTCCAGTTCCTAAGCATAGTTTCATCCTAACCTACTTAATTGCCTTGGCAACTGTGACCTTTGTCGTCCGCATTCGATATCCAATCGATACTTGGAAAGGTTTACTGTGGATCATTCCCGCAGAAATCGCCCATTTGCCTCAGTATTTAAGCCTTTTCGTCATTGGAATCATTGCTTATCACCATGACTGGTTGCATAGAATGCCTAGACAACGAGGATTGATTTGGCTAGCGATTGGTTTAGGAGCAGCTTTACTATGTTATGGTTATGCTCTAAGAGGAAATCATTTATTTCCGACTCCGCTTATTGCCAATGGTGGTTGGAATTGGCGATCGCTCGTCTGGAGTACTTGGGAAGCTACAATTTGTATTGGTTTGTGTGTGGGCTTGCTAGTCTTTTTTCGCGAGCAAGTAAATGGACAAGGAAAGTGGGGGCAAATATTATCTGCCAATGCTTACACAGTCTACCTGATTCACATTTTGGTAATTATCCTGATACAGTTTTTATTCGCTCCTATTTCAATTTCTCCCTTACTTAAGTTTTTTCTAGTAACCTTAATTGGTGTCCCATTGTGCTTCCTAATCAGTAATTACATCCGCAAATTACCTTTAATGAGAGTTGTGCTTTAAGAATATATTCTATAAACTACCTTGGTAAAATTTGTTGTTTCATAACAGATTGGATTTATGGAAATTCCCTCTCCTTCCAATATCTTCTTTATAGAGAATGGGATAATTGATGTCGAGCAGTTGAATACCCTTTATCGAATCATTGGATGGGATTTAAAACTTTTCTGAGAGAGTTGGCTCAGTTTTTTCTGAATTGATTGGAACTCTTTGCTTATCTTCTTCTCTAGAGAAGCCAAATCTGATTCAGTACTCCTAAGTCGGATCGATAATACCTTCCCCAATCATGCGTATGGCAGTCAAACTGGGAACGAAAAAGTAATCTCCCCCCCTGGTTTCCACAAAGCGAGTTAGATTGGAGCAGAAAAATGGGGGACGACCGTTGTTACCGTTAGCGTCGGCTTTTTCTCCTTCGATGACCATGCGTCCAGTACCCTTTCCTTCTGGTGTTTGACCGTGATTGCCCAGTAAAGGGTCTTTATCATTGGCTAATTTGAAATCATTGCCATAATTAATCCACTGTTGTTGGATAAATTCAAATTGACGTTCGATACTGGCGCACAAACACATAAAAATCACCCCATGATTGCCATCATCTTGACTGGGATCGGTAACTTTTTTGCCGTAGGGTAAGCCTCGGCGTAGGATGCGACGACGATTGACTAAAGCCCCAGGTGTTTCATATGCTTGTTTGCCAAATTCTAATGCTCCTCTGGGATTGACTCGGCGAGTATGTGCGCCCACGGGACAGCGCGAACCTGTTAGATCGTGGTTGAAGTTGTAGCCAACTAGTTGTTGGCGTAGATGTTCGTATTCTTGCTTTAACGCCAGGGTCGATTGGCTCTCTGGGTCTTCTTGATAGGCTTGATAGTATCTATCCCTGGTGATTTTGAGATTAACGATAAATTCATTCGCTTCTGCTTGAGTGGGGAACAGAGTTAGGGGCGCACCATTTTTCCAGCGACCGACAAATTTGGCAGATAGGGCATCTTTACCGCCAGGAAAATCTTCTCCGACCCGTTCCGTGTATTGGTTGAAAGCAGCTACATTTTGATGCAGTTTACGGTAAACCATAAAAGTACCGTTATAGGATAAAAGTCTGGGAATAGGTGCGATGGGATATTCTTGAGATTCATCGCGATAGCCGAGAATAAATTCTCCCGTTTCCAGTGGTTCCCAACCCTCTTTGGTGTCTGGTGACGAACGAGTCGGTTTCCCACCCCCGATTACTTTAATGGGATTGCTGCCACTGCCCTTAAAATAAGCTTCGCTAATGCCATCTTTGTAACCGAAGTGTTCGGTTCTACCTTCTAAAACTGCTGCTTCTTGATATTCAGGGTTGCCTCCCCGATGACCGCTTAGTTGCGTTACGCCCCCTTTTACTTCGGGGTGTTCGAGAATTTGGCAAACTTCTTGGTAGCGTTGCTCTAAAGCAGTCGATGTCTGTCCGTCGATCGATACCCAAATATCTACGGTTAAGTCACTATTCCAGATGGAGTCCCAATGTTCGGAGGAACTAACACCATCATCGCCCAAAATTTCCCAGCGGTCTTTCATCCCCATGGAAAACTCCGCAGGAAAACTCTGTAGTGATTTGCGGGGTAAACCGAGATGTTTTAACCCGTTATAGGTAAAAGCAATATTGGTAGCTGCATCGGGGATATTATCTCGGTCTACAGGCTTAGAAAAATCGCTCGTTTCCCAGGGCGCACTGCTGGTAATGTATTGTCTTATTGCCCGTACAAAAGCCCGACCTTTATCTTCATCGCTTACGTGATAGAAAATATAACGCGCCTGACCAAACTGAAACCGTCCGTAGGCTTTGACTATATTGCCTTGAATATCCTGTAAATCTAAATGCTCTGGCATGGCTGACTCCTCGCTCGGCGATCGCACACTATTGGTTATTGATTTAAAATATTTGGTCTTAAAGATTTTTCATGGCATCTTCTAAGCCTGCTGGTTCTTCTTCATAACCAGGATGCCAGGTAGGTTCTGCCAATTCTGGTTGGGTATATTGCAAGAATGCTTTGAATGCCTGCTGCAACTCGGCTGCACTTTTGGGACTGTTAATTAAATCCTGATGGGAAAAAATAAAGTGAGCAAAAGCCTGCTTGAGGTATAGGGCTTTTAGCTGTTCTGCCAGAGGATCGTCGGTAGAGCCATTGAAAAACAGGGCATTATCTACCTGACAGCGTTTTATATAGTCGATAAAATCCTCAGCATTGTTGACGCGATCGCAGGCGACGCAGTGTTGCAATAATTCTTTGAGTTCGGTTTGGGCGTTATCCCACATTCCCCGAAGATAAGGCTCTAATTCCCCGTAGAAATTACTCGAAAATACTAAATACTTAGACTTTAAATGTTCCTCTCTAGCGGGACTTCCCTGATAAAAGACATCATTTAAAACGTAAAATCGGCAAAGATAAGTATTGGGTACTTTTGCCATCGGGCTATGTTCGTTTTTGTCTAAACTCCAGGTTTGCAACAATCTTCGCACCTTGCTAGCGTAGGATTCCCCCGCTTCGCTGCCGTTTTTAATTGGAATCAGTGTCGTCAGTCCGTAAGCATTACCGCTCTGATTTGCCATAGTCAGTTACCTCTATCTCGTTCGGTTCTTTTTCTTTCCCTTCTGGCGATCGCTTCCGCCGATAAACTGACGATCGGCGTGGGTTCCATCAAGCTCAGGTCGTGCTGCAAATCCGTTAGCATGGCACTAAATTTTTGCCGAAAAGTTTCGGGATTGTCATCCTTCATGTTTTGGCTGAATTCGATTAAAGAAGCTTTGACCTTTTTAGCCGACTTGACATCGTTAGCCGAAGCCATGGGGTAAGCATTATAGTAATGATTCGTCCAGATCTGGTTGTAGTTAATGTAGTCGTGAAACGGTTGCAAAGGCACGGAACGAGGATATTTGACGTTTTTGAACCAAAATGAATCAAGTCCCTTAGGAATCGCCATGTGAAACGAATCGATATACTGTTCCCAACTGCCGTTAAAATTACTAAAAAAGAATTCGTAAGTATATTTAATAGTTTCTTTAGGCTGACTTTTATCTAAGCGAGGAAATTGCGAGGGACTGACAATTGCCCACCTAGCATAGTGAATCAATGAAAGGGTATTTAAACCATCAAATCGATTGCGATTCCGAGATGTCCTCGCACTCCGAAAAATAAGTCGATTGATCCATGCCGTAGTTCGTTTAATCGGTGTAACCACATTCATGGCGTAAGCCTTTCCTGCAATATTAGACATTTGAAACCTCTCGTTATTTAATAATTTAAAGATTAATTAGTGCAAGACATTAATAAAATGGGAAAAATAGGGGAGCAAATACGAACCAATAATTATTAACTAACTCCAAACTCTGAGAGACTGTTTGTTAAATAACAATAAAGAAAAAAGTCGATTGTACCGTTAATGGTTTCTCAAACAAATCGTTTACGTTAGTATTATGCGGTTAGCCAAAAATAAATATAAGGGGGAAAATTCAGGTATTTTTTCAGGTATTTTGAATATTTATTGTGGCAATAAGCTTAATGTTTTCTTTGCAAACAGTCTCTGAACTCTGAGGCAGTGCCTTGGACGGGTTACCCGACTTGAAGTAATTGCCGTTCGCAAAGCGTGTCCGAAGAACATATCTGTAGGGCGAACTCCTAATTCCCAATCTTGACCCGCAAATGACTGGGAAAAGGACCGCGAAACTGCATCTTGCCCTCCTCTCCTGGCGCACGAATTAACTTGTCAACTTTTAAAACAGCTTTTAAAATCATCGGTATTTGAATCATATTGATGTAATAGCCAAAGCAAGTATGCATTCCATAACCGAAATGTAGATAGTGGTAGTCTGGTCGGTCTAAACGAAAACTTTTAGGATTGTTAATCTGACGAGCATCCATCATCGCCGACTGAGTTAGTGCTAATACCGGAGTACCTTTGGTTATCTTCTTAGCTCGCCAAGTACCTCTAGCTAGAGTATAGTCTTCCAAAGTAATGCGGGTAATACCTGGAGAAAAGACTTCAAACCGCAAACACTCCAGCATAACTTTGCGCAGTTTTTCATCATCATCGGCGCGGGCAGCAGTTTGAGCCAACTCCAGCAGTTCGGGGCGGTCTAAGAGGTAATTTAAAACCAAGGCAGTACATTTGGAAGTAGTCGGTATCGCACCGACAATAATGCCTAAAAGATTATTGCGGATGTCTTCATCGCTCATCCCAGGAGTGTTACTTGCCTGTAAAGCCAGACATCGACCCAGTACGTCATCTTTTTGTTCTCCCGATGCCTTGCGAGTTTGAATTAACTCATCGAGATGGGTTCGCATCTTGGCAGCATAGCTAACTGCTGTTTCGTCCACCTCGGCAGGATTGTCGGGAAAAAAGAGATACTGGAACATGTAAGTATTCCATTCTGCCAGTTCTGCCATCGTCGGTCCTGGCACTCCCATATATTCAGCAGAGAAATGACAGGGTACTGGTTCGCTCAGTTCCTTGACTACATCGAACGTTCCATTACCAGCAGCATCGACCAAAGAGCGGGCGTAGTCTTCCACTAGAGATTTAATTCGCTGGAGGTCGGTGCGAGGCACGACAATACGCATATTTGATACATCACGGGTGTAAATTTCCGTGTTGTTCATCCCCAGAAAAAAATTACTACCATCGGTAATAACCCCCATTTTCTCGGCATAAGTCACACCGAAAACATTAGGATGCGATAGCACCTCTTGTACATCGGAAAATCTAGTTACCAATGCGGTGCCATTAGAGATCGAGATCGGCTTGAAATTTCGTAGCAGGGCAAAGGTAAAATCGGTATTAGCTAACGCCCAACTTTTGAGGCGGTTTACCAGCAACAACATTCTTTAATACTCCTATTTTTAGTTTTTTAAGCTAATGGTTCGGGTTCATAATTTTTAACTAATTTGAATGTTTTTCAGCTGCTGAGTTTCTAATTGCAGCAATTTAATAATTTCCTCTGCCAATTGGCGATCGCCATTCCGAAAACCGAGGGGTGCCAGATGTCCTCTATCGGGCAACTGGGAAAATTTAATCGCGGGTACGTGTTTTTGCAGCCACTGCACCGTACCGATAGGTTCGCCATCATCACCAATGTCGGGATTAGAGGCAATCTTATCTTTAGCAAAAGCGATCGCTGCGGTCAGTCCGAAGAGATCGCTTTTGTTTATCAGACAGCGAGTTTGTTTGACAGTCGGCTGTACATCCAAGCCGAGTTTTTTGACCAAATCGGCTAAAGCGGTAACGGGTATGGCACTCTCAATCCCACTAATCACGGGGGCTAACAAGATAGAGGGTTGATTTTTGAGGGAGATCTCTTCCAAGTCAACTCCTTGCAAACTCTGTTCGAGATCGGCAGCTTGTTCCTCCCCAACACAGTCGCCCAGAAACTCCTGTGTTTCCCTATGTTCGAGTTCGGTTAAAAGTTCGAGCAGGGCAATATACTTGCATCCCAGGCTATGAGCCAGCCAAAAATGGTTGGGATTCGAGGAAATTGGTTTTTCTTCATAGATTTTGTATTCGTAACCCAATCTCTTAGCTTCGGCAATAATTCCCTGTCGTAGCTGTTCTCGATCGCGTACCATGGCGATCGCTACAGACCAATGGCGAAAGGTAAATCTAAAGGGTAAAGCTACAATAGTATATCCCTGTCGAAACAGCTGTTTGAAGATATAGCGGTAAAAAATAGTCGGAAAAGTGCCAAAAAAAGCACCGCCAATAAAATGAATAATGCCAATAGGTCGAGGATGAATTGCAACCCAATTAAAGTCGATCGGTTTAAATTCGAGTTTAGTCTCCATCGCTAATACTCTCCTAAAATGGCTAGCGGTTCTCAAGCCCCATCAAAAAACATAATTATGAGAAACTTGTGGTGATTCCGAGTTTTCAAGCTATTCTGAATAAAATAGTTACATTTAATGGTTATTTGACGCTATAGACAGCCACCAGGACTTCCTGTCGTAACATTACTTAATACTTACAGGAATATGCGAACGAGCGAATTTCTTATCTTTGGGCAATCCATTGGAGGCTATCTGAGATCGTCTCCTCTAGCGATCGCGCCTTCCAACCTAGCTCCTTTTGAGCCAGACTAGTATCGTAAAAAGCGTAACGATTCCAAAGTTCGAGAATGCTAGGATTGACTGGAGAGGGCTGTCCGCGAATTCTACTCAATAGTTGGATAACTGCAACTATCGGATAGACTACCCAGACAGGAAGGGGAATTAAAAATTTTGGTGGCTTAACTCCCGCGATGGTAGCAACCTGGTTAATAAATTGACGCAGGGTGACATTTTCTCCGCTAAGAAGATAACGCTGTCCGTGACGACCTTTTTCCGCAGCTAGTAAAGCACCTGCTGCATAATCACGCACATCCAAAATACCAAAGCCCAAGGGAATGTCGAACTTAAATTTTCCCTGACTAATAAGCTTTGCCAGTTGGTTAGCTGGTGCGCCAATATAATCCTCCGATCCCATAGTGAAAGAAGGCTCGATCGCCACGATCTCTGGATTGTCATCCCTCGCTTCAACAGCCAGAGACTCTAGTTCGGCTTGACGGCGAGACAGAGCATAGGGCAAATTAAACTGATATTTATCCCAGTCCGCAGTTTCATTTATAGGTTCGGGTTTGTGATTTAAACCGACAGCGAGACAACTACTGCTAATCACCACCCGTTTTACTCCCGCTTCCGTCGCTGCTTGAAGAAGATTGCGCGTTCCCACGACATTAATCTGCTGCATTTTCTCTTCTGCTGCTTTACCACCCCCCAAAGCGATCTCAAATTTCATGTGAAAGACTGTATCTATTCCTTTGCAAGCTTGGCGCAATACTTGCAAATCTTGAATGCTGCCTTTGACAATCTCTACCTCTAAGTTTTTCAAGCCGAGTTGAACTAGCTGTTCATCCTCAACATCTACTAACCCCCTAGGTTTGATTTGACGCTCGTTGAGCAGTTTAATAGTGTGGTAGCCAAGAAAACCCTCAGCGCCCGTGACTAAAATTTTATTCACTAGACCTTAGACCTCCTCTATTTGATGTTCGATCTTCAGTAAAACTGCTCCTCAACCACGACATTACCAAAGCTGCTATGTCTGTGCAGAATTTAAAATGATGCAAGTTGACCTCTCGAATTATCTTTCTCGACCGCCTTCGATATTTCTAATATTAAGCTCTCAAAATAGTTTTGTTTATTAATAATCGTAATGTCAGCGTTCAGCTATTTCTGAACTAAGTATTCTGACCGCGGATGGTGGTGAACGCATGATGTCCTTTGGCTGCGGATTCTCTGCCCCCCTAGACACTACTTATCCTAATCAATTTACGTACTGTGATGATAGTCAGACTCTATCTCTGTATAACTTACCAACTATAGAAGTTACAGACTTTTTTCAATGTTATGAGTGCGAAAAAATAGTAAAATATTTTTTTTTTATTGAATAAGCTAGTTTTAATAAATTTAGCTTATTAACCAAATAATAACCATTAATCATCTCTTTACTTAATCTTCAAATGGGAATCTAATTTTTGGGTCAGAGAACTCTGATATTGTTACCGAGACCATTGGTCACAAGTTAAGCTTGTAAGCTAGCTGTCAAAGAGGGTTTGGAAGGAGATTGAAAGAAAAACTGGTCAGAACCTCGTTGTTTGTCTGGAAAAGGTGCAATTATTAACTTTTGGTTGGGTTTTCGCTGTCTTTTAACAATACCTAAACATTTCTGAATATCAGGCTCAGCAAAATATTTAACTGGGTCATGAGCTTCTCCACGCTTTGAAGCACCATGAAAATAATAAAGACCACGATAAATCATTTCTAAAGAGATGCGGTCAAAAGGAAGAGAAAGTTCATCGGCTATATGCGGAGCGGTATCCTTTAGGACAGCATCCCCGCTCATCGACTAAAACAGCGTAGAATAGCCAACGGTGCGCGTACATGCGGCGAACTATGCGCCTTTGTCTTGCGGAGGAAACCTCCGCGGGGTCGTTTATCCCCGAATGGGGGCACCGCAGGTTGCCCAAATCTGTAGTTTAATGCCATTAATTGAACCTGTCCAAAGATAACTTAACCCTAAAAGTCTTTTGACAGTATTAAAAGCATCCTCAATGCGAAGCGCGTTTTTGATATAAATCAATGACCACATAAGTGGGTAATATTTCTGGCTCAAGGACAGAAGTTAAGTAAGAATGCCAGACTTTACCTTTTCTGATTTCAATTAAACGAAGAGTAACGACAGGAGTCTTTTTTGTTCCCGAGCCAATCTTAACCAGGCGATCGCGCAAACTATAACTATCGGTAAAAACTTGTTGATACTCAATAGCAGCATTAATTTTAATGCGAGTAATAAAGTGAATTCCGCCCTGGATTAATCGTTGCCAAAACTGAAAATGATAAAACCCCCGATCGAGTAACAGCAGAGTCTGGACTGAAACTAAATGTAACAACTTTTCTTCAAAACGGGTGTCCGAAGCACTGGGATTTTCCTGGAACCAAATTTCCACAGGCAACCGTGTCACTAAATCAATGACTACTCCCATCTTGCCAGCTAGTGCAGCCTGGTTTTACCTCTTCTAAGCTCTTGAGCTTACGAAACAAAGCCTCCTAAGTCTTTTACTCTTGCTCATAAAGAAATAAAATCGTTCAGTTGCTTATCCTCTTTGAGTTTCACACGATTCTTAAGTTCTCTTGACTTTTTTCTGATTTCCTTAACTTGTGACCAATGGGAGAAATTGAAAGCTCTCATCGTTATATCCCACAAAAACCCTTAAAAATTCCTGGAGCCACTTGGAATCCACAGATGGTTAACCCCATGTTGGCTCTGAGAGTTATTCGCGCCAATGATTGGTGGTCTGATTTTTGGCAAACATACACTGGTTCTGAGAAACTGTTAGTAGCTTAAATAGACTTTTTTCCGTTGTGGGTAAGGATGATTTTTCTTCGCTGTCTCCTCTCTCGTGATTATCATTATCATCTAGATACAAACAATTGGCGATCGCTCTTTTAACCAACGACTTTTGACCACACCCTGCCGGGTATGAAGACGTGAATGATCATGACAAAACTTCACAGATTAAATAGATTAATTGCTGTAAATTGAACTTACTGAAGTCAGGAGTGATCTATGGTTAATACATCCTTTAATCTCGAAAGGACTGCTCCCGCTTTCACCAACAACGGCTTGAGCATCTCTGGCAACAGTCCCGACCCTAATCAAGCAGTGACATTGGTCACACAGCGGACTGCTCTGGGAAGCAATGAACTCCTTGATTGGTTCAGTTTGGGTCAAGTGTTCGATCCTGTTTCTCCCGAACCTTCTGCTTTTTTACCTAACTCCTTCTCGACCACAACATCTGGTGGTCTAGAGCTGAACGTAGACATCCCACCCCCTTCTTCTGGCTCTGACATTACCCCGCCATTTGTCTTTCAGACCGGGCCAGTCCCTAACGCTGTTCCGACCAATTTTGCCAACGGCGACTTCATTCTTTTGACAGGGTTAAACCCAGTGGGGTTTCCCGCGGTGGGCAACCCAGGGCCCCTGACCATTACCTTTGAGACGCCGGTTTTAGGCGCTGGGACTCAGATAGCCGTAGATGATACTTCTTCCTTCATAGCATCTATATCGGCTTTTGACGACGCCGGACGAGAGTTGGGAACCTTCTCAGTACCTGGGACTTCCTCGTTAGAACTAGATAATTCAGCTGTTTTCTTGGGCGTACTCAGTGACGCCCCTAACATCTCGCGGCTGGTTTTGAGCAGCTCAGAGCCAGAGCGGGCTTTGGGAGTCAATCCTCTAAGCCTTGTTGCTGTCGAGATCACCGCTGGTACTCCGGATGACGACCGACTCTTCGGAAGCCCAAGCAACGATTTCATCAAAGGTTTGGGGGGGAATGACATCCTCATTGGTCTCGCTAGCGGCGACCGACTAGACGGCGGTGCTGGTAACGATAAGCTGCTGGGAAACTGGGGCAACGATATCTTAGTTGGCGGCAGCGGTCATGACTATCTCTTGGGTGGCACTGGCAGCGACCGACTAGACGGCGGTGCTGGCAACGACCAACTGTTTGGCGGCGGAGGTGCCGATCTATTCCTCTTGAAAGAGGGTGATGGACAAGACAGTATCTTCGACTATCGAGTTGGGACAGATTCCTTCTGGTTAGACAGTCTGGAGTTTCTGGACCTGACAATAACTCAAGGCTTTGGTCGGACTCTGATCAGTGTCACTGAAACAGAGGAAGTTTTAGCTTCTCTGTTTGGGGTGAAGGCCAGTGAGATTGTCGCGGAGGATTTTGTCACTGTGGAGTATTGAGAATTAATTACATGGTTCTGTTGCAAAAAATTTTAACAGACAGAATATTTCTGTAATTAACTAATTTTTTAGACAGTAATCCCAAAGAGAGAATGAATAAAATCTCTTTGCCCCAAAATGTCGCCTTTAGCTATATTTTCAATCTGACCTAAACGCAATCGCATTCATAATTTCGTACCCTCGATCGGGTTCGCCATGCTGTGTGGAAGAATTGAAAATATGATTTGTATTTGGCTAACTTTTTCGTAAATCTATGGTCTTGTTCGATTATATTATTGAGATATTTTTTCTGTCTCAATTTCCTGTAACGATAGAGCGTATTTAAGATACCATAGAGACGCAAAGTAAAATAATTTCTCCTTCAAAATGTTTCCACTTAAATGGCTGCGAAGAAGTTCATTAGTTCTATTGGTTGCTTGCAGCTTAAGTATACTACAAGCTTCTCTCAAGTTTTTTGCAACAGAACCCAGAAATTAGAAATCAGCTGATCTAATAATTTAACTGACGGCGAAACTTGCTGATACTAATAGATAGTAATATAGTAGCAAAGAAAATAAGAGCGATCGCATTAACCCAAAGCACTTCTAAACCAACACCTTTGAGCAAAATTCCTCGTATAATTGTGACATAATGACGTATAGGATTGAATAGAGAAAGATATTGAAAGAAAACTGGCATACTTTCAATAGGGCTAAGCACACCAGATAGTAAAACTAAAGGTAAACTAGTGAAAAAAGATATGATATAAGCTTGTTGTTGAGTGCGAGAAAACGTTGCCAACATAATTCCTATAGCGATATTTACCAATATATAAAGTGATGACAATCCTAAAAGAAACCACAAATTGCCACGAAAAGGAACTCCAAAAACAAACTGTGCAAAACATAAAATAAAAATAAGATCGATCATTAATAAAATAAATACAGGAATAATTTTAGCTAAAATTATTTCCCACTCCTTAGCTGGAGTAATTAATAATTGTTCTAATGTTCCTTTATCTTTTTCCCGTATAATTGTAGCTGAAGCAATTAACGAAGTAGCTGAACCTAATGCCAACGCAAAAGCTCCTGGAATAAAAAACCAACTACTTTTCAAACCAGGATTATAAAGAAAAATAGTTTGAAGAGTAATTAAAGTAGGTTTTTGATTTGTCTCTAACTGGCTACTATATTGGCTGATAATTTGCTGGATATAACCTTGAGTAATACCTGCTTGATTGGCATCTAGTCCATCAACTAGAACCTGAACATCAATCGGTTTATTTTTAGATAAATTACGCTGAAAATCAGGAGGGATAACTAAACCTGCTGTTAATTTACCCTGCTTAATTTGTTCTGATAGCTTTTGGTCATTGAAAAAATATTTTTCGGCTCTAAAAATACGATTTTCGGTTAAAGCAGATACTAATTCCCTACTTTCATAAGTATTAGTATAATCAAGGATTCCTAACTTAAGATTACTCACATCTGGATTCAAAGCTAATCCATACAGTAAAACTTGGGTAATAGTAGGAAATATTAACAAAGCAATTATTTTTTTATCCCTTAATATTTGAATAGTTTCTTTGATTACTAAAGCATAAATTCTACTGTTCAATATATTTTTGATAAACTTCATTGTGATAATGTCTTGATTTTAATTAGACTTCTTGCCAATTAATTCTATGTAAAGTTCCTGCTTTTTATACTTAACAATTGTATTATTGGTATTATATTTATGCACAAGTCCCTAATCTGGTAATTGCATATGTTTTAGACTACGTCTGGCATTGTTAAATATCAAGATCCCTAATACAATTAGCATGATCGTTGAAAACCAGGCATCAGCCCAGCCAATACCTCGAACATAAGCGTCACGAGTAATTTCAATATAATAACGAGGGGGAACAAAATTCGGAACAATAGATAGGGGAAAAGGAAGATTATTTAAGGGATAAATAAATCCAGAAAAACAATAATTAGTTACAAAAACAAGAGGTGTAATACTCTGAATTGCACCTATTTGATTATCACTTTTAACCCCAATCATTAAACCAAGACCAACACTATTTGCCAAAAAAAGTAACGTTCCAATTAATAATGGCATGGGAGTCACAACTAACTTTAAATCCCAAATTAAAGCTCCTATTCCCATAATTAATAATGCTTGACCGATACCAATTATAAGATAAGCTAACCATTTCCCGAGTAGAAATTCTGTTGTACTAATACTAGAAGCATATATTTTTAAGATTGTCCCTTCTTCTTTTTCTCTTGATATTGCTAATGCAGTTAGAAGTGAAGGATAGACCCAAAGAATAGCTCCATATGCTCCAGGTATAATATAGAGAGATTCTTTTCTCCCTGGATTAAACCAGATTCGTGTTCTAGGGATTATTTTTTGTGAAGATGTTTTTAAACCCGATTGACTTAAAAAATTGGTTGTAATTGCTTGAATACTATTTTCAATAATTCTGGCATTATTAATATCTGAAGCATCAATAATAACTTGTATATCGCTCTTTTTGTTAGAGTTAATCTTTCGACTAAAATCAGGAGGAATTACTACTGCAACTTTAGCTATTCCACGATCGATTATCTCTTGAGAATTATAAATTAGATCGGACTGATTAGGCAAAAAAGGTAGTTGAAATCGAGCTGGTATTTGAAATTGATTACTAGCTAATAAACTCTCAATATAAGAACGACTAAGGGGGCTTCGAGCGAAATCTTGAATATATATAGGAATATTCTTAGCCTCCAAACGAATAGCAAAACCAAAGAGCAATAAGCTTATTAAAGGCAAAATAAATGCCAAGGCTAAGGTCAGGCGATCGCGTTTAAATTGCACTAATTCTTTTTGACACTGAGCTAAGATTCGTCGCATAAAATATATTAGTTTACAGCTATGTTAAATTTTAGAGCGTTGTACAATGCTAATAAAAGCATCTTCCAGGGAAAAAGGAATCGGTTGTAACGATTGAACCTTGATGTTGTTAGTTTGTAAAATTGACCGAACTTCCGTAATTTCTGAATTAGGTCGTTCGAGAACCAGATGAAGGCGATCGCCAAAAATAGACACCCGCCAAGGAGCTAGCTTAGTTTTCAGTAAATTAGCAGTTAATTGGGTTGAGTCAGTGATTATTTCTAATAATTGTCCTGGTTGCGCTGTTTTAATCTCACTGGGAGTTCCCTGAATGACTATTTCTCCAGCGACGATAAAACCCATGCGGTGGCAATGTTCTGCTTCTTCTAAATAGTGAGTTGTCACCACAATAGCAGTCCCTTGACGAGCAACATCACGAATCAACCGCCAAAATTGGCGACGGGCTAAGGGGTCTACCCCAGAGGTAGGTTCATCGAGAAACAAAATTTCTGGTTCGTGCATCACGCAAGCCCCAAAAGCTACCCGTTGTTTCCAGCCTCCTGGGAGTTTACCCGTGAGTAGTTTTTCTTTGCCCACTAAGCCACAAGTTGCCAATACCCAGTCAATCTTTTGCTGCTGCAACTTGCGAGGTACGCCATAAATTCCACAGTAAAATTCCAAATTCTCGACAATTGTTAGATCGTCATAGAGGGTGAATTTCTGACTCATATAGCCAATGCGCTGTCGTAGCTCACGACTCCGCAGATTCCCTGTATCTCCAGCTATAGAGATTGTTCCAGAGGTTGCTTCTAGCAAACCGCAAAGCATTTTAATGGTTGTCGTTTTTCCCGCACCATTAGCACCGAGTAAGCCGTAAATTTCACCATAGCGAACCGCTAAATCTATGCCTTTAACTGCCTGAAAGTCACCAAATTTTTTACTTAATTTTTCGGCACTAATGGCAATGTCCGTCGGCTTGTTTTCCTGGTTTGCTACCTTCTTACCCACTGACTTGATACGAGGAAAAAACAGCAATTCAGAAGCATGACTCTGAGAACGCAAACTAGCAACAAAAACATTTTCTAAAGTAGGTTCAGAAATTGTCATGCTGTTTAACTCTAGTTGATGCCGAGCTAAAGTATTTCTCACTTCTGGTTCCCCTGAGTCAACATTTTTAACTAAGACATCAAGGCGATCGCCAAAGGTTTGAACATCTGTAATTTGTGAAGCAGAAGTTTTAAATTGAGTCCTTAAAATATTCTCCGCAACTTCAATTTGATTAGTGCGAACCTCTAAACGCTTACAACCGAGACGATCTCGTAATTGAGAAAGCGTACCAATTTGCTGAATTGTTCCTTCCTGGATTAAGGCAATACGATTACAGCGTTCCGCTTCATCCAGATAAGGCGTTGCCACAACAATGGTCACTCCTTCAGACGCGATCGCTGCTAAATCATCCCAAAATTCTCGCCTTGATACAGGATCGACTCCTGTAGTTGGCTCATCGAGTAGCAGAATTTGCGGTTGAGCCACTAAAACACAACAAAGAGCTAATTTTCGCTTCATGCCACCAGAGAGATTTTCCGCCAAGCGATCTTGATATTTTTCTAACCCCATTAAATGTAAGTATTTAGCACGAAGTTGTTTAAATAGATGGGGCGGAACTTGGCATAAACCAGCACTGTACTCCAAATTTTCATCTACACTCAGGTCAAGATAAAGAGAGAGTTGTTCTGGTACATAACCAATGAATAAACGAGCATCACGAGGAGAATAACCTAAAACTTCAATCTGACCTTCTGATGCTTTCATTACTCCCCCTAAGATCTGGAAAGTAGTCGTTTTTCCTGCACCATCTGGACCAATTAAGCCAAAGATTTCCCCTTGTTTAACTGTAAAATCAATTCCCTTAACTGCAACTAATTTTCCATAGCGTTTGGATAAACCTTCAACTTGAATAACAACTTGTTTATCTTGAGAACTTGCTCTGGTGGGATCGTACTCAGAAGTAATAGTTATTGACTTGCCTCCGATTCAGTAAGAATTTCCGCATCTGCTGGCATTCCAGGTTTTGCAAAGCCTCCAGGATTATTAATCCTGATTTTAATGCCAAATACTTGCTTAACCCTATCTTCTCGAAAATAAATATTTTCAGGAGTAAAGGATGCTTGAGTATCAATAGCTTTTACTGTACCGTTTAAAGGTTTATCTGGGTCTGAATCAAGAAAGATCCGTGCTTTCTGTCCCACTCGAATCTTGCCAATATCTCCTCCAGGAACATATCCTCGTAGATAGATATTGTTAGGATCGATCGCTGTCAAGAGTGTTTGACCAACGCTAACTATTTCACCAGGTTCAACGAGACGAGTAATAACCACACCATCAATGGGACTGGCAATTTTCAAATAACTTATTTTGCTTTGAATTTCTTGTTGAAAAGCTTTAGCATTTTCAACTTCAGCTTGAACCGCAGCCAGTTGTAAACGAGCTTGGGCTAACTGAGTTTCTAATCTACTGAGTTGAGTGTTACGAATCTCTGGGTTAAGACTAGTGGTTTGGGCTTGTACTAACTGACCTTCAGCAACGTTCACTAATTTGCGGTAGGAATTGACTGATGCTTGACTTGCTTTAACAGTTGCTTGCGCTTTTTCAAGGTTTGTCTGAGTTTGGTCAAATTCTTGTTTTGGGATTGCTCCCTGTTCCACCAATTGCTCAAAACGATCCTGATCGGCTTGCGCCAATTTTAATTCAGATTGAGCTTCTTCTAGCTTAGCAAGAGCTTCATTAAGTTGAGCTAAACTAGATGCCACCGACGCTTCAGCTTGGAAAACTTGACCTTTGGTATCTTCCTGTGCTTGTTTAAGATTTAGCTGAATCTCCTGAATCTTACTTTCGAGTAAATTGATTTGGAGACGGGCTTGAAGTTCTTGTTGCTGAGTAGAAACTAAACGAGCAGTAGCACCTTTTAACTGAGCTTGAATTTCTTCATCGTCAAGCTGCACAATATTCTGATCTTTGTTTACTTTCTCCCCTTCCTGTACGGCGACTAAATTAACTTTAGCTCCAACTTTTGTCCCCATATCAGTTTCGTCACACTCAATACGACCGCTTACAAAAATTGTTCTGTCTTGGGTTGGAAATAGCAAATACCTACTTGATACACCGATCCCAGCTAGGATTAAACCTAATGGAATAAGTAACAAACGAGAAATTTTGGGCTTCTGCTTGATAGTTTGCTTATTTTCGGCATTTTCTTGATATAAAGACCGAGATTTATCCATTTAATAATGTATTACAGTCACCTAAATGCTCAGAAGTTTATTATATATTAATATAAGCGCTTATTGTAGATGAATATCAACATCTTCTAGCTACCTGAAAAATTTCTTCAACAAAGGATTTGGTTGGTTCTAGAGAAGCCGAGGAAGACAGCTCCAACTGGCGTTGTTCAAAAACAGGGAATTTTGGGGATTCTGTTGCAAAAATCGAAGACAATGCTGTAGTACAATCAAGACATTGATAACTACTAAGCGATATGAACTTCTTCGCAACCAACGGGGCTTACCATTGGTCACAAGTTAAGGAAATCAGAAAAAAGTCAAGAGAACTTAAGAATCGTGCAAAACTCATAGAGAATAGGCAATTGAAGGATTTTATTTCTCTATGGGCAAGAGTAAAAAACTCAACCGAGACCACGCCAAAAAAACGATGGCGTCCAATGGTGGAAGATGAAGTAATTGCCAATCAACTAGAAGCATTATTAACACCAGCAATCACGAATCAGGAAAATTATTATCGTCAACTGGGACTAAGAGATAGAATACTGAACTTACCATTGATGGTAGCTGCGATTTTAACATTACTATGGAGGGATGTACCAGGGGTTACAGAGTTAACTAGAATTGGTCTTTACAGATAGTTATTCACTTCGCGATCGCTTAATTAGTCTTGGCTCGGGAACGAAAAAAACTCCTTATGTGACAGTACGTTTGATTGAAGTTCGTTCTTCCAAGACTTGGCATTCTTATGTAACTAGTGTTCTCGAGCCTACCATTTTACCACCCTACGTAGTAGCAGATTGGGGGATAATCGTGCCTATGCTGGTGCTGGTGACGATACCTATATCTTGGGTTCTGGCGATCGCGTTTTTGGTGATGATGGCAACGACCGTTTCTTTGCAACTACTGGTGGCGGAAACAGGATCGACGGTAACTTAGGTGCAGACCAATTCTGGATCGCCGATGCTGGTATTCCTGAATCAGCCAATATTATTAATGACTTTACTGCTGGTGAAGACGTAATTGGTATTGCTGGCTTGGGTATTGGCTTTGACGACCTCAGCTTTTCCGATAGCGATGACGGTGCAGTTGTCTCAGCCAATGGGAGCGACTTGGCTATTCTTAGTAACGCCAATGCTGACTTTATTGCTGATGAAGCTAATTTTGTCTTTGTTTAGAAAATAGCTGTTAGCCTTTGGTTGTTGACTTGTTTATCTATTTTGGTGGGGTTATCCCACCTTTTTTTTAGATCCTGAAGAATTCTGCTAACCTCAGACAATTGCTGGTAAGCGGACGGTAAAAGTACTACCCTTTCCTAACTGACTGCTAACCACGATCTTACCGTGATGTAGTCTAGCGGTATTTTGGGCGATCGCCAATCCCAAACCCAAGCTTCCCGATGCCCGTTCTCGCGAGCGGTCTGCACGCCAAAACCTCTCAAAAACGTGAGTTAAGTCTTCTTCGGCAATACCTATCCCCGTATCGGTAACAGTAGCGATCGCTTTTTTGCCTTCTTGAAATAGTTCTACAGTTATAGTCCCCCCAGAGGGAGTATATTTGATGCTATTTTGAATCAGGTTAGTAAATAACTGTATTAGTTGAGAGTTGTCTCCCAAAACCGTTACCTTATCCAGTTCGTCACAGGTTAAAGATATATCTTTTTCTGCTGCTACATCCTCTAAGATCTCAACCAACTCTTCCAACAGTTCATTCAATGGTATTTTTTGTAATTTCAGTTCTGACATTCGATCGCTACGAGCCAGCTTGAGCAGTTCTTCTACCAATCTTCTTAATCGTTGAGTGGCACTATGAATTCTCGTCAGATTAGTTCGATCTGCTGCCGAAAGCCGATCGGGATTTACCGACATCACATCCAATGCTGCTTGAGTAATTGTCAAAGGACTCCGCATTTCGTGAGAGGCATCAGCAGTAAATTGACGCAAACGCTGATAACTTTGAACAAAAGGCTCTAGTGATTGGCGTGTTAACCACATTCCCGACAGAACAATTGCTCCTAATCCCAGTCCTCCTCCAATGCCCAAACCCCACTGCAATCGTCTTAGAGGTACATCAACCATGCGAAATGCCTCACTTGCCCTGACAATTCCCGCTAATTCTCCTGATTTATAAACGGGCAAAGTTGCCACATATAAATTTTGCTCCCAATCTCGCTCGATTTTTGGCTTGGTGACAGAAGATGACAAATTAGGTAAGGGTAAACTAGGAAAAACTAGTCCTTCTCTCATTAAGAGTTGACCCTCTGAATCAAACCATTCCAAACTCTGACTGTGCTTTTGTAGGTTATGCCAGTGTTGTTCTGCTGCTTCGAAAGCAAAAAATTCTGAGTCGGTTCTCACAATATCCAAAGAAGGAGCAGCAGCTTCAGCTAAGACTTGGAGGTCTTCTTGGAGTTGTTGGCGCAAGCTGTAGGATACAAAACTATAAAGTGCGATCGCGCCTATACCAAAAACCGTTCCCGTCACAGCCAAATAAAGAATTAGTAATTTTCGATAGAGACGACGAGCTTGGCGACCGCCTTCAGAGGTCAATGAGTCAAAAAACATAAACTCTACAGAGATTTTAGACGATAACCCAAACCATAAACAGTTTCAATCGTATCTGAGGGCGCACCTATTTTGACCAGCTTCTGGCGCAGTCGTTTGATTAATGTTTTGACTGCATCTTCATTTGGCAGGTCTTCAAAAGACCACAGGCGATCGAGAATTAGACTGTGACTAAAAATTTGCTGAGTATTGCGTAAAAATAATTCTAATAAGCTAAACTCTTTAGCAGTCAGTTTTAAAGGCTTGCCACCATAGGTTACGTTACAACCGATCGGATCTAGCTGTAGATATTCCCACTGCAAAATTAGGCTAGTAGAACTCCCTCTTCTCAGCATTGCTCGTATGCGAGCCAGCAATTCTGGTAAATCGAAAGGCTTAATTACATAATCATCTGCTCCAGAGTCAAGTCCTAGTACTTTTTCTTCGCTAGCATCTTGGGAAGTTAGCATCAATATGGGGAGTTGATAACCAAACGAGCGCGACTTTTTACAAAGCTGAATTCCTCCTAGTCTGGGTAACAATACATCTAGTATGAGTAAATCATAAGGGCTAGCTTCAATTAAATCCCATCCAAGCGCACCATCGCTAGCTATTTCTACCAGATGAGATTGTTTTCTCAAGGCTTCGGCGACAATATCTGCAAGCGGCTTATCGTCATCTACAATGAGGATCTTCATACCAATTCAGAATTCACAGCACTATTTTCAGTCGTATCTTATCAGAAACTGCACTTTGGATAAACAATTATCGGGGCTTACATTTGAGCCATTTTCTCCCTCCAAAAATTCACCTAAACTGAACTATTTAAAAGTCTACTATAAATAGATAACATCAAGAAGCTAGCATCAGGCTTTTTCCTATGAAGTTAAGGGAGGAGAAGAAACTATCGGCAATCTGTAGCGTCAATTTTTGAATTTTAGATTACTACAGTTTGACGACATTTAAACTCAAACTTGATAATTTATTCAATTAACAATTGACGGGTAAAAGGAAAAGGGAAAATCTCTAACCCTAGAAGTCTACCCATCATTAATTAATTGACAAAACACTAGTCCTGAGTCCAATTAGGAATCTCTCTCTGACGCGATCGCGCTACTACCAAGGCATTGTCATTTACGTCATGAGTAACCACCGAACCCGCTGCAACGGTGACGTTTTCTCCAAGGGTGACTGGAGCGACTAAAACACTATTTGAACCTGTTTTAGTGCCTTTTTTAATGGTGGTGGGATGTTTCCTTTTGCCATCGTAGTTTGCCGTAATTGTCCCCGCACCTACATTAACGCGCTCTCCTAGGGTTGCATCTCCTAAATAAGAGAGGTGAGCTATATTGGTATTAGCCCCGACGGTAGTTTTCTTGATTTCTACAAAGTTACCCACGCGACAATTTTCGCCTAGTTTGACGTTACCCCGCAGGTGAGTATAAGGACCGATTCTGGTATTTGCCAATACTTCTGCATCCGTTACTACCGAGAATGCTACTTTAACATTGTTGCCAATGATACTATTTTCCACCAGACTACCAGGGCCAATACGACTACCCGTAGCAATGGTAGTGTTACCCCGAAGATGGGTTTGAGGTTCTAAAATAACGTCTGGCTCTAGTCGAACGTTCTCATCGATAGTGATACTGTCAGGATTGAGCATCGTCACTCCAGCCTTCATCCAATTCTCTTTAATTCTTGCCTGAAGAATGTCGTAAGCTGCTGATAGTTGCTGGCGATCGTTAATCCCACTGGTTTCGCGATAATCCTCGGCATCATAAGCCATTACAGGGTCGAGATGATCGACAACCTCGGTTAAATAGTATTCTTGTTGGTCGTTGTTGGTAGATAGCTTGGGTAGAGATTTAGCTAATTGCGGCCAATCAAAACAGTAAATACCTGCATTGACTCGACGATTTTGCTTTTGGGCTACATTACAATCACGGTCTTCAATAATATGACTAACCAAATTATCTCCGTGACAAAATACTCGACCATAACCCTGGGGATTAGGTAGATTTGCCGTCAAAAGAGTAGCTGCGTTTTGTTTAGTTTGGTGAGTTTCTACGAGCTTTTGTAGGGTTTCGGGACGCAATAGAGGTGCATCTCCGTTTAGCACCAATAAATCCCCTGTATAATCCTGGAGACTAGACATTAATTGTTGTACTGCATGACCAGTACCCAATTGTTCTTTTTGTTCGACAAATTCTACTTCCCGACGATGACTCAAGGCTTGTTTAACTTTTTCTCCCTGATAGCCGATAATGACAATTTGCCGTTCCAAATCCAATAAACTGCAACTATCAAGTACCCGTTCTACTAGCGATCGCCCTGCAAGTGTATGTAAGACTTTGGGTAAGTCGGACTTCATGCGAGTGCCACGCCCTGCTGCTAAAATTGCTACCGCTACCATTGTTTGAGATTAGTTATTAGTAATGAATCCGATTGGAGTATAGCTTTTAAGAGCAGTCAAGTGCAAAGGAAATTAGTCGGAAAGCTAATTTATCGGATTGCACAATTCAATCAAAGTACCTTCAAGATCTCGTAGATAAGCTACAGTTTGACCCCAAGGTTTTACTATCGGAGGTTGAAGCGCGATCGCACCTTCGGCTATTGCCTTTTGAAAGGCTTGTTCGACATCATCGGTAACAAAAACCAACTCCATACCCAAAGGTTGATGATTCGGATTTACTGTCTGATATCCATCAGGTAAGTTCATTTTGCCTAGTTGATGATTGGCAAAGCCAATTATGGTAGTACCCGTATCCAATTCGCCGTAGTCGTTACCTGCTTCGTGAAGAAATTTGGTGGCAAAACCAAAAGCACGACCATAAAATTCTAGTATTGAAGGGACATTTTCTACGTAAACGATAGTGTAGCCAAACTTTAACGTCATTATTTTCCCTCAACTTATTTTTAACCTCATGCTTAATTTTAAATACTCTAGTCTCATCGATGCACCTATAGAACGAGTTTGGCAATTTCACGAACGAGCGGATATTCTGCAACTTTTGACTCCTCCTTGGCAACCCGTGACTATTATTCGTCGCGAAGGTGGTTTGGGTGTAGGTGCAATCAGTGAATTTAGACTTTCTTTGGCGGGAATTCCCGTGCGCTGGGTTGCAACTCATGTCGAGTGTGAAACGAATCGTTTGTTTGTCGATAAACAAACCGAAGGGCCGATGGAATCTTGGGTACACCGCCATGAATTTATCACCGAAAATGGTCAAACGAGATTAACCGATGCGATCGCCTATGAACTCCCTGGGGGATGGTTAGCAGAATTTATTTTAGGCTGGTGGGTAGATGCCAGATTGACAGATATGTTTCGCTACCGTCATCAAGTAACTAAAGAGCGATGCGAAAGCGAAAGATGAAATTGAAGGCAAGAGAAAGGAGTTAGGAGTTCGTAGGGGCGAAGAGCGAATCGCCCTTACAGGAATTCGGAGTTATAAAGGGGAAGGTTAGAAGCGAGAAACAATATTGCTATAACTAGAGATAAGTTCTATTCAACTAGAAAGCCCAGGGTATGAATAATAAATTATCTAATAAAAGTTTAAAGCAAGGTCTTGGTTTTTTTGTCGCAGCCATTGATACGGTATTAATCTATAACTTTAGTCAGGATTTATCGGATATAAAACTATTTATTTTAAGACTCTTGCTAACTATCTTCATCAGTGCAGGTGTTTGGCTGATAATTTGTTATGTAATTGATAGAGTTGACCCTAGTTCTTAGTGGCAAAAAGCTCTAGATTGCCAAAATCTATAAATAGTAAGAAGCCCCACCTCCAGCAGATTAGCCAAAATAATTAAGAAAACTATTAAATCTAGAATTATTTATGTCTGACAGCGGATTAGAAGCATTCGATTTGACCCTGGAAAAAACTCATCAATTTATTAATGATGTTTCTGGAGAATTAAAAATTGAAGATAAACATATTGTTTTTATGGGGATAAAAGCAGTCTTGCACGCTCTACGCGATCGCATCCCCTTAGAAGAAGCTGCACAATTAGGTTCGCAGTTGACTCCATTACTGGCAGGATTTTACTATCAAGGTTGGAAACCAGCCGCCACTCCGACTAAAGAACGTTCTTTGGCTGCATTTGTCGATAAGGTGCAGGAAAAGTTACCAGACGGTCATTATCCTACAGAGATTGAAACTTTAACTAGAGGCGTATTTGCAACTCTTGCTAAGTGGGTAACCAAAGGTGAAATTGATGATGTGGTTAATATGTTACCCCAGGACGTGCAGACTTTGTGGCCCGAAGCTACTACCGTTTAAGGCTATTTGTGGTGAGGGATTTAAATCACTACTAATTGAAAACGCCCTTCAGTTAGGAAGTTATAGCAGAAGACCGCAAAGGTTGAGACAACTAATATCATTTTCCTAAAGTAGTGATAGAGATCGATAGAGTATTGTAGGTTGGGTTGAGTTTACGAAACCCAACAATAATTCGGTTTAAGTTGGGTTTTACTTCGTGCAACCCAACCTACCTTCGTCTCTCATTACTTTTTCCAATTGGTATAATATCATTTCAGTAACATTTAAAAAAACAGATGGATCGTAGAGACGTAATATATTACGTCTCTACGGGGTTTAACGATTTAACCGATAAGTATTCTATGTAAACAGGATTTGGTATTAAAGGTGTCCGTTGCTCTATAGTTCGGTTGCTATATCTCCAAAATCTACAGAAGAAGGAAAAAAAAAGTATCAGGATTTTAATAACTATTTCCTTTTTCCTTTTTCCTTCTTCCTTTTCCTGAGAGCGAAGCGAGATTAAACGCCGACTTGAGAACCTACTTTGTTTTCAGCCTGCAAAGCAGCATAAAGACGGTTCAATGCCTTGATATAAGCTCTCGCCGAAGCGACGATAATATCTGTATTGGCAGCACGTCCTGAATAAACACGACCGTTATGACGCAGACGAATTGTTACTTCTCCGATCGCATCAATTCCTGCGGTGACGGACTGAACCGAAAATTCAATTAGCTCGTTGGGTATGTTAGTGACTCGATTGATCGCCTTATAGATAGCATCAACTGGGCCAGTACCAATAGCTGCATCGGTAAGTTCCTCTCCATCAGGGGTACGCAGAGTTACGGTGGCTGTGGGACGAGCGCGATCGCCACAGGAGACTTGCACTAGTTCTAGACGGAATAATTCAGGGGGTTGTCCAATTTCATCGCTGACAATGGCTTCGATATCCCAGTCGCTAATTTCTTTCTTTTTGTCTGCGACATCTTTGAAGCGCACGAAGGCTTTATTGAGGTCGGTTTCTGAGAGTTCAAAACCCAATTCTTTTAAACGAGTACGGAAAGCATTGCGTCCAGAGTGTTTGCCCAAGATAATTTGGTTATCGGTCAGTCCGATAGACTGAGCGTCCATAATTTCGTAGGTTAACTTGTTCTTGAGTACCCCGTCTTGGTGAATACCTGACTCATGAGCAAAGGCATTTGCCCCCACGATCGCTTTGTTTGGCTGTACCATCATACCCGTGAGGTTGGACACCATACGCGAGGTCTTATAGATTTGCTTGGTGTCGATTTTGGTTAAAGGCTCGGTCGATTCTACAGGTCTACCCAAGAAAGGATTAAAATACTGACGACGCACGTGGAGAGCCATCACTAATTCTTCCAAAGCTGCGTTTCCAGCCCGCTCGCCAATTCCGTTAATGGTACATTCTAACTGTCTAGCACCATTTTTTATTGCTTCGAGGAAATTAGCTACCGCCAAACCCAAATCGTTGTGACCGTGTACCGAAATAATTGCCCGTTCGATATTCGGCACATTATCTTTGATGCCCTTAATCAACGAACCAAACTCGCTAGGGGTAGTGTAACCAACCGTATCGGGGATATTGATTGTAGTTGCCCCAGCAGCGATCGCAGCTTCTAAGACCTGATAGAGAAATTCGGGGTCACTTCGTCCCGCATCTTCAGGCGAAAATTCGACATCATCCACAAAAGAGCGAGCATAAGCTACCATTTCTGGCACAATTGCCAGTACTTCTTCTCTAGTTTTGCGCAATTTGTGTTTTAAATGAATATCAGAAGTCGCCAAAAAGGTATGAATTCTTTTATGGCAAGCAGGTACTAAAGCCTCCGCAGCAGTTTTAATATCCGCCTGTGTTGCCCTGGCAAGACTACAGATTATTGGGCCGTTTTCTGTTCCTACTTCCGCAGCAATTTTATTAACCGCCTCAAAATCTCCAGGACTAGCAAAAGCAAACCCAGCTTCGATTACGTCAACTCCCAGTCGGGATAGAGAATGGGCAATTTCCAGTTTTTCTTCCACGTTGAGAGTCGCGCCAGGAGATTGCTCTCCATCTCGTAAGGTAGTGTCGAAAATTATAATACGGTCTTGTGAATTGTCCATAATCTAAACTATGAGATCGATCTGGGAAAATACTGTGTTTACAATGCCAATTAATGTTAATTGAGCAACATTACTTAAAAATTATAAGCTATCTCCTCAATGAGAAGAAGTCAGACCACTCTCGACGTTTGTTTCTAGTAGTCTGTCAACTTTGATTTGAGGAATAAAGTAGGGTTAGCCGAATTTCACTCCAGCAAGGTTTCTCTTATGATAGAAGTAACGTAAAAAAAATTAACAATTCTTTTAAGAGCAATTTTTATGGGACTATTTGGTTTAGGCAAAAAAGCCACAATTCCTTCTTCAGAAGAAGCATTACCAGGACGTAGTCAGTCTATGCCCGTACCAGAAAAACATCATGTTAATGGTAATCCTCTCAAACCTCCTTTTCCCGAACAGATGGAAAAGGCGATATTTGGTTTGGGTTGTTTTTGGGGTGCAGAAAGAAAATTTTGGCAGCAAGAAGGGGTGTATACTACTGCTGTAGGCTACGCTGCGGGTCATACTCCCAATCCTACTTACAAAGAGGTATGCAGTGGCATGACAGGACATAATGAAGTTGTCTTGGTCGTCTACGATCCTGACAAAATTAGCTACGAAGATTTACTGAAAGTATTTTGGGAAAGTCACGATCCTACCCAGGGAATGCGCCAGGGTAACGATCGCGGTACTCAATATCGTTCTGGAATTTATACTTTTTCCGAGGAGCAAAAACAGCTAGCCGAGGCTTCTAAAGCAGCCTATCAGAAAGAGCTAGATAAAGCAGGGTACGGTACTATCACCACAGAAATTCTAGTTGCTCCTGAATTTTACTATGCAGAAGACTATCATCAACAATATCTTGATGTAAACCGTAATGGCTATTGTGGCTTAGGTGGGACAAATGTTTGCTATCCTGCCAATGTTGCCAAAGCTAGTAATGATATCTAGCTTGCAAAAATTCAATTAGCGCGATCGGTCACACATTGACACTCCCCCAGAATCAAGCAACGCTCCGCTGGGGGATTCTTGATTCAGCAATACATAGCTAGATTTGTTTTCCACTCGCCAAGCCGACTCCTTACCAATTTTACCTACCTTATCAAAAGTAAAACTCCCTCGAACAAAGCGATCGCCTCTCGGTTTGACTCCGATCAATTCCTTGACTTGAGAAGTAGTTAATTGCAATTTCTCTTCAGCACACCACCGCAACCGCTCTAACTGCCATAGCAGATCTTTTGGCGGTAGATAAGGTGCAATTTCCGTCGCGATCGCACGGGCTACATCTATAATTGACTCCCGCTCTAAGACGATTTCTATTCCTTTAACAGAATCGCTCTCCTCTTGTACTTCACGATCGTCCTGTAACTTTGGTGTCCTGCCCTCCTCCTTGTACTGCGGTTCTACGATTACTGAAGTAGCCATCGCTCTTTCAAAGTTGTCCAGTGTCCCGCCATTTTTGAGCCACTTGTCCTGTTCGTCTAAGATACTTATCAGTTCGTTGTCTGCAAAAGACTTCCCTTTGTGTTTGACAAACTCCGCTTCGATTCCTGTAAATTAAAGTCTAAGTTTGCCACTTTTTAAAGTCTGAGTTTGCCACTAGTATCGTTAAAAGCTTATATTTTCGCTTCATAATATATCTGATTATCGGTACTTTTAAAGTATTCACTTGCCGAAATACAAAAATTAAAGTTTTACTTTGCCGAAATATATTAAGTTAATAAATAGCTGATTTATCTATTCGTCCTTCAACTACAATTTTAAGTCATGCTTGCCGATCGAGAGTTTGAAAAGAGGTGCGATCGCCTGATTCAAACTTGACCTCGCCAGTTGCACCCTTCGCAGTAAAGCTTTTATAGCTCTAGCAAAATTACCAGAGCTGAACAAAAGAAATCGTCTAGGATTTAAAATGATTGAGGAATTTCATTACCTCCTGGTACTCCTCAGTTTCAGTTTTTCCTTGCTGCTGATAGAGA
>JASJEI010000273.1 GCA_030064795.1 Pleurocapsa sp. MO_226.B13
AACGCGATTAATTTCGCTCGTAACGAAGCGGTACGGAAGGGAAACAGCCAAGTCGAACCAGAACATCTGCTGGCTGGTTTGTTAGCCGATCCTACTACTAACTCTGCTCGTTTACTTCAAGCTAATGGTGTCGAGTCAAATATTGAAACCGACGAATATTCGTTTGAAAACTCTCAGAAGATAGAATTCAATTCGCAAAGCAAATTTGTTCTGGAGTTAGCTTTGCAAGTAGTTCGGCTTCAGGGCGGAAAATCGATTGGAACAGAACATCTTTTGTGGGGTTTAGTTCGTTTAGCAGAAACTGGCAATACTGATGTTAGCAACCTGTTTCAACAACATGAAGTTGACCTTACAGCTTTGAGCAAGCAACTAACAGAAAAAGTTTAGTTCTCAAGAGAAACCTTGGTTGAAAATGCTTGCGTTGCGTTTGAGTAGCAAGAAAACAGAAACAAGGCTAAGGTTTTAACGGTTTTAGAGCCAAGATTGCAAAACTTATTTTGGCAACTATCTTGAGTGTATCGATTAAATTGCAGTTTATCGCCCCGAAGGATTGTAACAAATCTCGGAAAATTTGAAGCTATTAGTTTTCAGTTTCCTTTAATTGGTACACTCAATTTTTATTTCAATGCGGAAATTTAGATGCAAAACCATTAGCTAATACCGATTGGAAGAAAGAATGCAAAAGATGAACGTAGGGTGGGCAATGCCCACCCTACTGCTGGCGGAAATTTAGATGTAAAACCATTAGTTATTATTGGCGAATTCATAATACCTATTCTCTTCAGTTTTCGCTTCTAATATCAGTTTTTTTCAAGTTAAAGAGCATTTTCAATCATGAAGATCTTACGTTATTGCTGTTTACTGGGAATAATACTCAGAGGATGTCTGAAAAGTAAAAATCGACTCAGGAAACAAACTACAAGTGCGATCGCTACTGTAGAAAAACAAGCAGATATTGAGGCTAATACCGAGTCGAAAACAGATTTTGCTCGACAGTTTGACTTGAGAAATTCAGGTACTCTAACTTGGCACGAGAAAACTTTGACTCTATTCGACCAAAAACGCGATCGCATCATTCAGGTAGATTTTTATCGTCCCCAGATTGATACATTTATTCCTGTAGTGGTAATTTCTCCTGGACTAGGTGTAGATAAAGACAATTTTGTCTATTTAGGGCAACATTTAGCCAGTCATGGTTTCGCGGTTACGATTTTGAATCATCCAGGAAGCGACCTTCAACAGTTTAAGAACTTTCTGGCTGGGACTACCAAAGAAGCAGTAGAGGCGAAAGAATTTATTGACCGTCCTCTAGATGTATCTTACTTACTTGACGAACTACAAGAACTCGAACATACTGATTATTCACAGTTAGAAAGTCTAAATCTGAAGCAGGTAGGAATAATTGGAGATTCTTTTGGTGCATATACTGCTTTAGCGTTGGCGGGAGTCGAACCTAATACCAAACTTTTACAACAAGATTGTCAATCTAACCAAAATAACCTGAACTGGTTTAATCCTTCCTTATTGTTTCAATGTCTCCTCTTCGATCTACCTCTTACTACAAATTATCAATTATCCGATCGAAGAATCGCAGCGATATTCGCTATGAACCCAATTGTCAGCAGTATTTTTGGACGACAAAGTTTAAGTCAGCTCAAACTTCCAGTGACTTTTGTAGCGGGTAGTGAAGATCCGATTGCTCCTGCATTACCCGAACAAATTAAGCCTTTTACCTGGCTAAGTAGTCCTAATAAGTATTTATTGCTTATTGAAAAAGGAACTCATATTTATAAAAGATCGCAAGCTTTTAATATACTGACAACTTCTACCAACTTTGGTTTAGCTCGTCAGTATCTTCAGGCTATGAGCTTGGCTTTTATGAAAACCCATCTAGCGCGAGAAAATGATTATCGCTTATTTCTTAGTAGTGACTATGCCAACTTTATTAGTCAAGATTCTTTGAAATTGAACTTAATCAACTCTTTGACCGAAACAGAGCTAGACTCATTTAA
The DNA here is from genome assembly GCA_030064795.1 of Pleurocapsa sp. MO_226.B13. The sequence goes on from JASJEI010000273.1 coordinate 2,013, forward strand.
CTAAAAGAAATTTAAATATTAAGCTAAGTTAAAGTTGAAGTCATTTCCTCTAAGATTTGCAACAAGCGATCGCACTCGGAGAATGTATTGTAATGTACTAAGCCAATTCGTACCAAGCCACCACTAGATTCTATTCCTAGTCTTTCTGTCAAACCCAGAGCGTAGACGTTACCATGCCAAGTATAGATCTGGCGATCGCCTAAAGTTCGGGCAACTTCGCTGGGAGTATATCCTCTCAGCCTCATACCGACAGTAGGAGTCCTCCAAGCAAAATGTTCTGGTTCGGTAATGCCATAAATTTCGAGTCCAGAAATTTGTTTTAGACCAGCAATTAGATGCTCGCTGAGTTGTCCTTCGTAAGCTTTAATTGCCTGCATAGCTGCTACTAAAGCATCGTGACGGCTCTGGCTATCTGGTGCAAGGCGATCGCCCAAATTGGTCAGGTAATTAACAGCAGCGACTAAACCCGCTATTCCTTCAAAGTTTAAAGTTCCCGTTTCCCAACGCGAGGGGACTTCATCGGCAGCAGGTCTGACTTTATAAGGGTGCAGTCGAGCTAAATGCTCTTGTTTACCATAAATTATCCCCACATGCGGACCAAAGAACTTATATGCCGAGCAAATTAAAAAATCACAGTCTAGGGTACGAACATTAATCGAACCGTGGGGCAGATAATGCACTGCATCGACAAAAACTAATGCTCCCACCTTATGAGCTAACTCTACTACTCTCGAAATATCGTTAATTGTTCCTACCGCATTGCAGGCATAGCCTACAGCTACTAATTTTGTCCGTTGGTCGATTTTCTGTTCGAGATCGGCAAGATCTAAAGTACACTCTTCGGTATTGATGTCTACAGTGCGAACGATAACGCCTTTTTCCCCTAGTTCTAACCAAGGGGCGACGTTAGCATCGTGATCTAACCGCGTCACTACAATTTCGTCACCAGCTTGCAATTCACGACCGATGGCTCGACTAAAGGCATAGGTCAAAGTAGTCATGTTAGCACCAAAGACGATTTCCGAGCGATCGCAACCCAACAAATCTGCCATTGCTTCACGGGCTGAAGTAAGCAAAGCATCAGTCCGTCTGCTAGTGGCAAAAGTACCATGAGCATTGGCGTTGGACTCTAGCAGATAGTTACTCATTGCCTCCATAACCGAGCTTGGTGTTTGCGTCCCACCAGGCCCATCAAAGAAAATTACAGGCTGACCCTCTTCTTCTCTAGCAAGAGCGGGAAAATGACCGCGTATCCACTCTAAGTCGAATTGCTTTGCTAAGGTTTGAGATTCCAAGTTGGATCTAGGATTTTGTGTCTTGGGTTGTGAATTCCGTTTGTCTACATTGACCATAGTTACCCCCTCGATTAGTTTTGCTCTTAAATTTTTGCTCCTCAAGCTTGTACCCAATCTTTAGGCGGACGTAACCCAGGACAAGTCAGCACAAAAACATCTCTAGTTCCGACTTCAGAAGTTGTCGCCTTGATGGTAGAAGTAAAATGGAAAAATTGGCTATCATTAAAGACAATAAATTCTCCAGGAGTGAGAATTCTATTAAAAATAGGCGGGCTGTCTTTGTATTTGTAAAGAGAAGTTGCTGCTCCTTGAATCTTATCTCGACCAATAGAAAATATGCCCACTAAGTCTACTCCATCTCGATGAATTCCTTCTGGTGCGGGATGACCAGTTTTTTGGGGATCGGCGATCGTTCTAATCTGATGAACGCTAATTTCATTAGCTTTAGCAAGACTGACGTTTGAACACCGTTGGCAAAGTTCATAAAATTCCAGGACTATAGTTTGAAAATCTGGAAGCTCAATTAGGTTCTGTTCTAATTCAGCAAAGTCTCTGACTACATCTCCTACTAAGGGGTTGTATTCTTTACTTTGAAATAGGCAACTATGAGGCAACTTAACTAAATGATTATCAATGATTTCAAAGCTAGATAGCCGTCGAAAACGATAATTGTCTGCTATGTAGGGATCGGCAGGTAAGTTATTAAAAGATGCCTTTAGACGTTCTAAATCTAAAGCATCTAGCCTTTCTAAGACATAATCATTAAGACAATAAAAGTCGATTTTTTTAAACGATTTTAACATAACTTTAAACTCCTAAAATTAAATTGCCTCCAATTAACAACTGAAATAGAGAATCAACGAGCAAATAAATCAATTTAACAATTAACTAATTAACAATAACAAAATTGACTCTTTCGATTGCTGTTCTAACTTATTATTCCCTTGAGACATTGGCAGCACTAAAAAATAAGCATCGTTAACAAAAATGTTTTGCTTATTGTGAATTTTTTTGTTTTTTGATTCAAAAATAAACTGATATGCTATACAATATTACAGGCATAAATTTAATCGAGTGTAGCTTATTTCAATAATAGGTTTTCTTCTTTAATTATAAACTAATCAGAAAAGTGGTTTTGGTATCGTTTTTATCAATTAAATAAAGACTCTATCAATTAGTAGAAAAAAAAATTCCAATTGGGCAAAAGAAAACTTGAATAGAGCGACTTAATATTTGTTTACCCTGAGCAGTTAGTGGCAGCTTGGCTTGGTTTGGCTCAAATTTATTTTTAGTTATCAAGAAGAATTAAGACTTAGATCTGAGATCGACATTCCATGGCATGATAAATAATTGCTTTTCTGAAACGAATCGAGGTTCAAAAAAATAATGGCTCATCTTAGATTAGGCGACACCGTACCTGACTTTACTCAAGCTTCAAACATGGGGGAGATCTCTTTCTATGATTGGGCTGGAGATAGCTGGGTAGTTCTGTTCTCGCATCCTGCTGACTATACCCCTGTCTGTACTACTGAGCTAGGTGAAGTTGCCAAACTCAGAGAAGAATTTGATAAGCGTAACGTCAAAACAATTGCTTTAAGTGTTGACGATGTTGACTCTCATAAAGGTTGGATTGGTGATATCGACGAAACTCAAGGCACAAAAGTAGACTATCCTATTTTGGCGGATGCTGATAAAAAGGTTTCTGACCTTTATGACATGATTCATCCCAATGCCGATGCTAAAGTCACCGTCCGCTCGGTGTTTATTATCGACCCTAACAAAAAACTACGTTTAACTTTAACTTATCCTCCCAGCACGGGACGCAATTTCCCAGAAATTCTGCGGGTAATTGATTCTTTGCAATTAACCGATAACTATTCTGTTGCAACCCCTGTAAACTGGAAGGATGGCGAAGATGTAGTTGTTGCTCCATCTATCCCCACCGACGAGGCGAAGAAAAAATTCCCCAAAGGTGTTGAAGAGATCAAACCTTACTTGCGGATGACTCCTCAGCCTAATAAGTAATGGAAGGTAAAAAATAGGAAACAAGGGTAGGTATAGCCTACCCTTTTTATTGATGCCGTTACCAAAGCAGCGATCGCTAAAACAACCAAAATTAAATTAGACTTAAGTTTTACAGAGGATTTTGGTGTCGATCGTCCTCTCATGTAATTGCCAAAAATCTAATTGCCAATGGGGCCGAAGCGATGCCTTCGGCTAGCTTTGCAATCGAGACTCCAGGAAAGGGAGGAAGACGGCGTGGCTACATGTCTTTGGCTGAGGAAAAAAAGTTTCTCACTCCATATATGGATTTAGCTCAGAAGGGACTAATTACGACTGTCACCAAGATCGAATGCGCCTATGAAGCCGAAATAGGCCAGAAGGTTCATAAAACCACGATTTATCGTCTGCTCAAACGTCACGAATGGCGTAAGGTTATGCCTCGCTCTCACCATCAGTCATGCAGATTTTGAGGAGCAAGAAGAATTCAAACAACAGTTTCCTAACTTAGTAGACGAAGCTTTGAAAACTAAAGACCCTCAGGACAACCGACCTGTATTACTAATGGCTCAAGACGAAGGGCGTTTTGGACGTTTGGGTCAAGTGATGAAGGCTTGGTGTCCGAAGGGTTATCGTCCTCTAGTGGCGAAACAGGGAGTACGGGACTATGTTTATGCCTATGCAGCGATCGCTCCACAACTGGGCAGAATGACAACTTTGGTACTTCATGAATGTGAATATTACAATGATGGAATTGTTTCTAAAACAGGTTTCTACCGATTTTGACCAGTATTTTATTATTATGCAAGTCGATCGAGCTTCTTGGCAGATCTCCGACAAATTAAACCTGACTGACAATATTCGTTATCATCCCCAAACTCCTCGTAGCCCCGAACTCAATCCTGTTGAACACCTTTGGTCAGCCAACGAGCGAGAACTATTTCTACAATGAAGTATTTGAGTCTCTTGAGAAAGTCATCGATACTTTATGTGAAGGTCTCAACTTTTTCAACTCGGTTCCTGAACAGCTTAAATCCATGACTTACTTCCCTCATCTGAGAATTACGTTTTAGAACGCAAATTGGTATAACACCAATCTCCAGAAATGCAGCATGACTAACTTTTGGCATTAAATAACGCTTGATATCTAGATAACCTACTAAAATTTAACTCTAACCAGAGCAACTACATCGATTTTGGCGATCGAGATATGGAAGTACCGATAAAACTTGAGAACTTAAGTATTTACTATAGCGATCGCCTTGTATGTGGACAAAAAGGTTAGCTACACAAAAAACTTGCTCAGAAGTAAAAAGCTCTGCGCTGACAAAACTTGATATTATAAATAGAACATTGTAAATAAATATTACGGTTTCATTAATGTACTTATATTACTATTACGCTCTTGGATTTATAGTATTGCTCGTAGCGATCGGCATTTTTGTCTACTTAATCACTCCCCGCAGCTATGAATCCTCGGATACGGTAGCTAATTCCTATGACGAATGGACTCAAGACGGTATTTTAGAATTTTACTGGGGCGAACATATCCATTTAGGTCACTATGGTTCACCACCACGACGCAAAGATTTTTTGGAAGCTAAAGCCGACTTCGTTCACGAAATGGTCAAATGGGGTGGTTTAGATAAATTACCTCGCGGTACTACTGTTTTAGATGTAGGTTGTGGAATCGGCGGAAGCAGTCGTATCTTAGCCAAAGAATACGGATTTGAGACTACTGGTATTACTATTAGCCCTAAACAAGTAGAACGGGCGACAGAATTAACCCCTGAAGGAGTTACTGCTAAATTTCAGGTAGATGATGCTTTGGCACTATCTTTCCCAGATAATAGTTTTGACGTAGTTTGGTCGATCGAAGCTGGCCCTCATATGCCAGATAAAGCTAAATATGCTTCAGAAATGATGCGCGTCTTAAAACCTGGAGGAATTTTAGTCGTAGCTGACTGGAATCAGCGCGACGACCGTCAAAAACCCCTCAATTTCTGGGAAAAACCCGTAATGCGTCAACTATTAGACCAGTGGTCACATCCTGCTTTTTCTAGTATCGAAGGTTTTTCCGAACAAATAGCAGAAACTGGATTAGTAGAAGGAGAAGTAGTAACAACAGATTGGACTCAGGAAACCCTCCCCTCTTGGCTTGATTCGATTTGGCAAGGTATAGTTAGACCCCAAGGAATAATTAAGTTTGGCTTCTCAGGATTTATTAAATCTTTAAGAGAAGTACCCACCATGTTGTTAATGCGACTAGGATTTGGTGCTGGACTTTGCCGATTTGGAATGTTCCGTGCAGTTAAGTCTAAATCCGTACCTCAGTTAACAGAGATTTCTACAACTGAAACTGTCAACGCTTAGGGAACAAAATATCGGCTATTAAAGGGACTCGGGACTGAACAACTGCTTCTCAGTCCCCTTTTACTTAGCTACGATTAGTTGTATCTCATTTTCCTTTGTTGGGAGCATCCCATTTTGGAAGAAACATGATGTATTATAGGATGTAACCTTTAATTTATCGTCGCTCAAAAAAATATAGTTGCCGAAATGGGATGCTCCCCCTTTGTTTTCTATATGGAGATCGAGTTTTTATTGAGCGATCGCATCTGCCACAATGTTTGTTTTTTTGAGTGGGACTATTACTGTTGTTGAGGGATGACCAATGACCGACAACAAATGACAAAACAAATTATTATCTAAAAAAACTCGATAAAAAAAATATTATGCAAGACGAAATTATAATAATTGGGGCTGGTATTGGTGGTTTAACCCTAGCTCGTGCTTTAGAACAAAAAGGGATTCATTTTCAACTATACGAGCAAGCAGATTCCTTTGAAGCTTTAGGATATGGGATTCAAGTAAGTCCTAATGTGGTGCGAGTGTTGCGTGAATTAGGTGTCGAAAAACAGTTAGAGAATGTCTCTCATCTTTGTCTGGGTTTTGAATTACGCTCTTTTAATTCAGACAAAGTTTTAGCAAAATGGAAGCTCGATAACGATATACCTTATTATCAATGCCGACGGGCGGATTTACACCAGTTACTATTTAATTCGATTCAAGATAAAAATAGAATTCATTTCTCGCGACGTTTGGAGTCTTACGAAGAAAAGGATGACCGACTATCTCTTTACTGGCAAGATTCTGAACCGACAGCAGCAAAAGCATTGATAGCAGCAGATGGAGTTCATTCTATCGTCAGGCGATCGCTTTTTCCTCAACATCAAGCTCAATATGCTGGCTATGCTGCTTTTAGAGCAATTTTACCATTTCAAGATAAATATCGTCCCTTATTGGCTAAAGCAACCGTCTGGATGGGAGAAAATCATCACGTCGTGGTATATCCTAATGGTAATCAACAGCAAGGAAAATCTTGGCTAAACTTAGTATTAGTCGTCAAAGATCGAAACTGGAACGAGCAAGGTTGGACAATTCCTGCGGATAAAAAAGCAGTAGCTCGTGATTTTGCCAACAAATCTTCTTTGCTCAAGGAGATTTTAGAGGATACGATCGCCAGTCCCGAACCTTGCTTCAAATGGGGCTTATTTATCCATCAACCACTACCCTATTGGTCACAAGGTAAAGTAACATTATTGGGGGATTCCGCCCATCCAATGCTTCCCTTTCAAGCTCAAGGAGCAGCTATGGCAATAGAAGATGCTTATGTATTAGCAAAGTATCTAGCTAGTGAAAGGGATATAGAAAAAGCCTTTGTCAAGTATCAACAAGCCCGAATCAAACGCACAACAAAAGTACAGCAAGTATCTAGAAATAACGCTGATATATTCCACGCTTCAGGAGCAAAAGCAGCTATCAGAAATTTCGCTTTGGGTTTAGTGTCGGCGACTATGCCTAATTTACTGAATAAAAAAACAGCTTGGATTTATGATTACGATGCAAAGTTTAGCTAGTTTTAGTTGGCGATCGCAATACTCATTAATAACGCCACGATCTGCAATCTTCTTTGTCAAGAGGCGATCGCCAAATCTTAATTTATGAGAAAACAGTTAAATTAGTTACAGAAATTAGATTTTTTTGTTATCTTGGTATCAGTCATTATTCATTGGTACTTAGAACCAATAACAAAGAACAAAAAACAAAAGTCAAATTGAGTGCAAAAAATCTCGCCTCGAAGAAATCGCTGTAATTGCTATAAAAATTGGGATTGACCGCGATCGCTTTCGAGTAGAACAAATACCAGAGTCTTAAGAAATAAATACTAACCACCTATCGTTAAAATACCAGTACCCCCTACCCAGCAAAAAAATTTTCTCTTCATCAACAAAGGGTTTCAAGGGTTGAGTACAGACTAAAAAATCCAATAAAACTAACCGAGTGCAAATTTTAGATTTGGCGAAAATCCGAATGATATAACTTTTATAACGTCAAACGAACATTAGTCATCGGTCATTAGTTATAAGTCATTAGTTTTAATCGAAAACACAAAAGACGCATGACGAATGACAATTAACAAATCATTGCGGAATTCAATTCAATGTCACCAACTACCAGCACTACCCTAGCAACAAAATCTAAAACGAAAGCCAAGAAGTCTGATAAAGGCTGTGGTTGTAGTTCTAGTAAGCCTCAACAAACAATCGATCCAAAAATTCAAGAGAGAATCGAAAAACATCCCTGTTATAGCGAAGAAGCACACCATCACTATGCACGGATGCACGTCGCAGTTGCACCAGCTTGTAATATTCAGTGTAATTTTTGCAATCGCAAGTATGACTGTGCTAACGAAAGTCGTCCTGGGGTAGTAAGCGAACTTCTCACCCCCGAAGAAGCAGCGCACAAAGCATTGGTAATTGCTGGCAAAATTCCCCAAATGACAGTTTTGGGTATTGCTGGGCCTGGAGATCCTTTGGCAAATCCCAAACAAACTTTTCGCACCTTTGAACTAGTAGCCGAGAAAGCACCAGATATTAAATTGTGCTTGTCTACTAATGGTTTGATGCTCCCCAACCACGTTGATAAGATTAAAGAGCTAAATGTCGATCACGTCACCATGACTATTAATATGGTTGACCCCAAAGTAGGAGCAAAAATCTATCCTTGGGTGCGTTACAACCGCAAGCGTTGGAAAGGAGAAGAAGCAGCCCAGATCCTTCACGAACGTCAGATGGAAGGTATCCAGGCACTGCAAGAAAACGATATTCTCTGTAAAGTTAATTCAGTAATGATTCCAGGGATTAACGACGAACACTTAGTAGAAGTAGATGAAGTGATTCGTTCCAAGGGGGCATTTCTCCACAATATAATGCCCTTAATCTCTGCACCCGAACACGGAACTTACTTTGGTTTAACAGGGCAAAGAGGCCCCACACCCAAAGAGTTAAAAGCCTTACAGGACAGTTGTTCGGGCAATATGAAAATGATGCGCCACTGTCGTCAGTGTCGTGCTGATGCGGTAGGTTTATTGGGTGAAGATCGTTCTCAGGAATTTACTAAAGAGAAGTTCTTGGAAATGACTCCCGAATACAACCTCGAAAAACGCCAAGAAGTCCACGCAGGTATCAAACAGGTTAAAGAAGCCATGCAAGCTGCCAAAGCAGAAAGAGCAGCGAAAAAACAGAAAAAAGCTGGCGAGAAAATCTTGGTTGCTGTTGCGACTAAAGGCGGTGGCGTAGTCAATCAACACTTCGGTCATGCTAAAGAATTCCAAATCTTTGAAGTTGATGGCGTTGAAGCTAAATTTGTCGGACACCGCAAAGTAGACCACTACTGTCAGGGTGGTTACGGTGAAGAGGCGACTCTAGATAATATCATCGGTGCAATTAAAGATTGCAAAGCAGTACTAGCTTCCAAAATTGGCGACTGTCCTCAAGGAATGCTCCGAGAAGCTGGAGTAGAACCAGTCCAAGGTTACGACACTATTGACAAGATCGCCTTGGAATATTACGAAAAGCAGTTCAAAGGATAAAACCGTAGCCGTAGGGTGGGCAAAACAATACAGTTTGTGATTTGTAGAGCAATAAACTATTGCCCACCAATTCAAAGAATAAAGCCGTAGGGTGGGCAAAATAATACACTTTCTGACTTGTAGAGCAATAAACTATTGCCCACCAATTTAAAGGATAAAGGACTAGTCATTAGTCATTGGTTATTAGCCCACCAGTTCCAAGAATAAAGGACAAAAATCATGACAGACACTATTTATCTTGATAATAATGCCACCACGAAAATAGATGAAGATGTCTTAGCAGCAATGTTACCTTATCTGAGCATCTATTACGGCAACCCTTCGAGTATGCACACTTTTGGCGGACAAGTTGGTAAAGCAGTTCGTCAAGCTAGAAACCAAGTAGCCTCACTATTGGGTGCAGAAGATTCAGAAATTATCTTTACCAGTTGCGGTACTGAAGGAGACAATGCAGCGATTATGGCTGCACTCAAAGCTCAACCCAACAAAAAACATATTATTACTACCGAAGTCGAACATCCTGCGATTTTAAATCTTTGTCGCCGACTAGAAAGAGATGGTTACACTGTTACTTATCTTTCAGTTAATAGTAAAGGACAGATCGATTTTGACGAGCTAGAAGCTGCTTTAACTGGCAATACCGCAGTAGTTTCTGTGATGTATGCCAACAACGAAACTGGCGTTATTTTCCCCGTCGAACAAATCGGGCAAATAGTTAAAGAATACGGCGCGATCTTTCATGTTGATGCAGTACAAGCAGTAGGGAAAATTCCCCTCAATATGAAAACCAGCACCATCGATCTGTTGACTCTTTCTGGTCATAAAATCCACGCTCCCAAAGGCATTGGTGCTTTATATGTGCGTAAAGGTGTGAGATTCCGTCCTTTATTAATTGGCGGACATCAAGAAAGAGGACGTAGAGGGGGAACTGAAAACGTAGCGGGTATAGTTGCGTTAGGTAAAGCTGCCGAATTAGCCCAAGAACATTTAGCCAACATCAGTTGGGAAAAAAGTTTAAGAGATAAACTCGAACAAGGTATTCTCAATATTATTCCCAATACCGCAGTTAATGGCGATCCAGTTAATAGACTGCCCAACACTACTAACATTGGTTTTAAATATATCGAAGGCGAAGCAATTTTACTTTCTCTCGACCAATTTGGCATCTGTGCTTCTTCTGGTTCGGCTTGTACCTCTGGTTCTTTAGAACCTTCTCATGTACTCAGAGCTTTAGGATTACCTTATAGTGTACTGCATGGTTCGATCCGCTTTAGCCTATCTCGTTTCACTACTGAAGCAGAAATCGATCGCGTTTTAGAAGTTCTTCCAGACATCATCAACCGCCTGCGCGAACTTTCCCCCTTCAACAGCGATGATGCAGATTGGCTCAAAGAACAAGAAGAAGCCGTACTCGCTAAATAGTAAGGGCGGTTCGCGTTCGCGTAGCGTTTCCGAAGGAAATACCGCCCCTACGGAAAAATTGATAACTACTAACTACTAACTACTAACTACTAACTAAGAAAATGTGGGACTATACAGATAAAGTAATGGAACACTTCCATAATCCCCGCAATCAAGGCAAGATTACGGAGAAGCAGGAAGGAGAAGAAATTGTTACAGGAGAAGTAGGCAGTATTGCCTGTGGAGATGCTCTCAAACTCCACCTTAAAATCGATGAGACGACTCAAACCATTAAAGATGCGACTTTTCAGACCTTTGGTTGTGCTAGTGCGATCGCTTCTTCTTCGGCCCTCACTGAATTACTCAAAGGTAGAAAAGTCGATGAAGCGATGAAGCTAACTAACAAAGAAATTGCCGAATCTCTCGGTGGTTTACCCGAAGAGAAAATGCACTGTTCGGTAATGGGACAAGAAGCTTTAGAAGCTGCGATCTATAACTATAAGGGCATTCCCCTCGACGACCATGAAGAAGATGAAGGAAATCTTATATGTCGCTGTTTTGGTGTCTCTGATACAAAAATCAAAAGAATTATTCGCGAGAATGATCTTACAACCGCAGAACAAGTTACTAACTATGTTAAAGCGGGTGGCGGATGCAGTTCGTGTTTACCAGATATCGACGATCTGCTCGATGAAATTTCCACAGAGAAAGAAAAAAGCGTGGCGGTGGCAACACAAGTTTGGGAGGACAATAATCCACCTATCGCACCAACAGCAACAACAACCGCTCAAACTACAAGACCTCTAACTAACCTACAAAAGATTACCTTAATTCAAAAAGTAATTGACCAAGAAATCCGACCAGTCCTAGCCGAAGACGGCGGTGATATGGAGTTATTCGACGTAGAAGGAGATGTCGTTAAAGTTATCCTCAAAGGTGCTTGTAGCGGTTGTGCTTCTTCCACAGAAACTTTAAAACTAGCCATTGAAGCCACTCTTAAAGATCGAGTATTGCCCACACTAATTGTCGAATCAGTCTAGATAAAAGGATGTCCTAAAGGATACACCTGCGGATAAAGGATAAAGGATGAATTATGAATATATAAATAATTAGTTCTGATTTTCCCTAAATCCCCACATCCCTAAACCCCTATTCCCCAAAATAAAATGTACACTTCCAACCCTAACCACAACGGAGAGCGATCGCCCCCGTGAGGCATAGTTCCCATCAGGATTAGAGATTAGTAAACCAAAGAGATTAATAGTTCGCAGGGAACGGAATTTCCCAATCAAATCACTAAATTACTAATTATCTTGGGCCTGGTTGCGATCGATAATCCTTTACTTCATAGACTCACTTCCTTTTGTACTCTATATTTTCAGCACTCATTTCCTCCAAGCTCGAAAACCCTCAAATATTTTAGATGACCGCAACACATGAGAATTGAGGGTTCGCAGGAACGAAATTCCCCAAAATAAAGTTTGCAAGACTCTACAAGTTCTTGTTTTGTGGCATCTAAAATTCGTTTTTTCCTATTTCCATTAACCTCTAATAATTTAACGAGAAATAACCATGAGACAGATTGCATTTTACGGTAAAGGCGGTATTGGTAAATCTACTACTTCTCAAAACACCATTGCTGCACTTTCAGAAACTCAAAGAGTCATGATCGTAGGTTGTGACCCTAAAGCAGACTCCACTCGCTTGATGCTTCATACTAAAGCTCAAACTACTATTCTCTCCTTAGCTGCCGAGAGAGGTTCGGTAGAAGACTTAGAATTAGAAGAAGTACTACTCACTGGCTATAACAACGTTCGTTGCGTTGAGTCTGGTGGCCCCGAACCTGGTGTTGGTTGTGCTGGTCGTGGTATTATCACAGCGATCAACTTCCTCGAAGAAGAAGGTGCTTACGAAGACCTAGATTTAGTATCCTACGACGTATTGGGTGACGTTGTTTGCGGTGGTTTCGCAATGCCTATCCGTGAAGGTAAAGCACAAGAAATCTACATTGTTACTTCTGGTGAGATGATGGCAATGTATGCAGCTAACAACATCGCTCGCGGTATTCTTAAGTATGCTCAATCTGGTGGTGTTCGTTTAGGCGGTTTAATCTGTAACAGCCGTAAAGTTGACCGTGAAGTTGAATTAATCGAAGCTCTAGCAGACAAACTAGGAACTCAGATGATTCACTTTATTCCTCGTGACAACGTGGTTCAACGCGCAGAATTACGTCGTATGACTGTTATTGAGTATGAACCCGAGCATCCTCAAGCGCAAGAATATCGTGCCTTAGCTCGCAAAATCGAACACAACAAAAATTTGGTAATTCCTACTCCCATCAGCATGGATGAACTCGAAGAGTTATTAGTTGAGTACGGATTTATGGATTCTGATGCCGAATACCAAAAAGCGATCGCAGCCGATAAAGCTGCTGAAGCTGCTAATGTCTAATTTCAGTTACTAACTGCTCACTAATCATTGTAAGGGCGAACGGTCGTTCGCCCCTACTAGAAACCTAAAAAGGGGAGAATACCATGACTACTGTCGAAGATAACAAAGAACTGATTAAAGAGGTACTAGAAGCCTATCCAGACAAGGCGGTTAAAAAACGTTCCAAGCACCTCGGCGTATACGAAGAAGGTAATTCTGATTGTGGCGTAAAATCGAATAAAAAATCCGTTCCTGGGGTCATGACCACTCGTGGTTGTGCTTATGCGGGAGCAAAAGGGGTAGTTTGGGGCCCTGTCAAAGATATGATTCATATCTCCCATGGCCCTGTAGGTTGTGGTTACTATTCTTGGTCTGGTCGTCGTAACTATTACATCGGAACAACTGGAGTCGATACCTTCGGTACAATGCAGTTTACTTCCGATTTCCAAGAAAGAGATATTGTTTTTGGCGGAGACAAAAAACTAGCCAAACTAATTGACGAATTAGAAATTCTATTCCCTCTAAGCCAAGGAACTACCATTGAATCTGAATGCCCCATCGGTCTAATTGGGGATGACATTGAAGCTGTTGCCAGACAAAAAGCGAAAGAAACTGAAAAACCAGTAGTTCCAGTACGTTGCGAAGGCTTCAGAGGAGTTTCTCAATCTTTAGGACACCACATTGCTAACGATACAGTTCGTGACTGGGTACTACCCAAAGCTGATGAATATCGCAAACTGCCCGAAGGATTTGAGCCAAGTCCTTATGATGTCAATATCATCGGAGACTACAACATCGGTGGTGATGCTTGGCCCAGCAGAATGCTACTCGAAGCGATCGGTTTAAGAGTTATCAGTCAATTCTCTGGGGATGGGTCATTCAACGAAACGGTAATGACTCCCTTAGCCAAATTAAATCTAATCCACTGTTATCGGTCGATGAACTACATCTGCCGTCACATGGAAGAAAAATACGGTATCGGCTGGTTAGAATACAATTTCTTTGGTCCTTCTCAAATTGCCAAGTCTCTACGTAAAATTGCAGCGCAGTTTGACGAAACCATTCAGGAAAATGCCGAAAAAGTGATTGCTCAATATCAAAAAGATATGGATGCAATTATCGAGCAGTATCGTCCTCGTCTAGAAGGTAAAACCGTGATGATGATGGTTGGTGGCTTGCGCCCCCGTCACGTAATTCCAGCTTTTGAAGACTTGGGTATGAAGGTGATCGGTACTGGCTATGAATTTGGTCATGGTGATGACTACAAACGCACCGCTGATTATGTCAAGGATGGCACAATCATTTATGACGATGTTAGTGGTCATGAATTTGAAGCATTTGCTAAAGAGCTAAATCCTGACTTAATTGCCGCAGGAATCAAAGAAAAATACGTCTTCCAGAAAATGGCTCTGCCCTTCCGTCAGATGCACTCCTGGGATTACTCAGGTCCTTATCACGGCTATCATGGCTTTGCTGTCTTCGCTCGCGACATGGATTTGGCAATCAACAACCCCACCTGGAGTTTAATTGAAAATCCTTGGGACAAATAAACAATTGTTAGTCGTTAGTCGTTAGTTGTTAGTTGGTCATATGAACTAGAAAAGCAAACAACAAATGACTAATGACAAAGCGGTGCGACCCCGCGTCGTCCGAAGGCGCAAGGGAATGCGCACCAAGACAGAACAAAATACAAACCAACAATCAATCGTATTATCTTCAAAGGTAGAGCGTCATGACTGAGAACACTACAACTACAAACAATCCAACCCCTCCCGAAAATTTAACCCCTCCTGTGGTTTCAGAACCAGGTAAGATTCAAGACCACTTCGATCTATTTCAAACCGATCCCTATCAAGATACATTTGAATTTAAACGTCTGTTTGAAGGCGCACACAGTAAAGAAAAAGTTGCTGAAGTCGCCGAATGGACAAAAACTTGGGATTATCGCGAGAAAAACTTTGCCCGTGAAGCCTTGACCGTTAACCCAGCAAAAGCTTGCCAGCCTTTAGGTTCTCTTTTTGTAGCCGCAGGTTTTGAAGGAACTTTACCCTACTCTCACGGTTCCCAAGGTTGTGTGGCTTACTTCCGTACTCACTTAACCCGTAATTTTAAAGAGCCTTTCCAAGCTGTTTCTTCCTCTATGACTGAGGATGCAGCAGTATTTGGCGGACTCAACAATATGGTAGATGGGTTGGCAAACTCCTATCAACTATATAAGCCCAAAATGATTGCCCTCTGTACTACCTGTATGGCGGAGGTAATTGGAGATGACTTGGGTGCATTTATTCAAACCTCGAAAAATAAAGGCTCAGTCCCTGAAGATTTCCCCGTTCCCTACGCTCATACTCCTAGCTTTGTCGGTTCTCATATCACTGGTTACGACAATATGCTCAAGGGTATTCTAGAGTGCTTAACAGAAGGTAAAAAAGCAGAAACTACTAACGGTAAGTATAACTTTAACCTGGGCTTCGATGCTTATATTGGTAATATCCGCGAACTAAAACGCATTCTTCAATTATTCGATATTGACTACACCATTCTTTCCGATAATGCGGATTCATTTGATGCTCCCAACACTGGCGAGTTCAAAATGTATAATGGTCTAACCAAACTGGAAGACGCTGCTGATTCGATTAATGCAGAAGGTTCTTTCTTCTTCCAAAAATACACTACTCCCAAAACTCAAGAGTGGATTGAAAAAGAATCGGGTCAATCAACCTATAATTTCCGTCCCTTCGGTATCAAAGGTACTGATGAATTCCTCAGCAAGCTATCCGAACTAACTGGTAAACCCGTTCCTCAAGAATTAGTGGAAGAAAGAGGTCGTGCGGTTGATGCCATGACTGACTCCCAAGCTTGGATTCACGGTAAACGTATTGCTCTTTACGGCGATCCCGACCATGTATTTGGTTTGGTTAACTTCTTACTCGAATTAGGTGCAGAACCAGTTCACATCCTCGTTACCAATAGCAATGCAGATTTTGAAGCAGAACTGCAAGCTGTATTGGATGCAAGCCCCTACGGTCAAAATTCCACTATCTGGGGCAAAAAAGACCTCTGGCACTTACGCAGCCTTATGTTTACCGAACCAGTTGACCTCTTAATCGGTAACTCCTACGGTAAATATCTCTGGCGCGACACCCATACTCCTTTAGTTCGCATTGGCTATCCGATCTTCGATCGCCACCATATGCACCGCTATGAAACCTTGGGTTACAAAGGCGCGCTCAACCTCCATAACTGGATTATTAACACTATCCTCGACGAACTCGATCGCCAGACTATCATTCCTGCTAAAACTGATATTTCTTTCGATCTGATTCGTTAATGAACAAATTACCACTCTGTACGGGCGAACGGTCGTTCGCCCCTACCTATTAACTGAAAAGGAAAATCATGAAACTAGGTGATGTAGAACTCGATCGCGAACCAGATTTCGCTCTTGATTCTAAAGTAAGAGTCCGTAAAAAAATCCGCAATGATGGCACATTCCCAGGCAAACGAGTTGGTGAAACTCTAGCTAATAAAGGAGACGAAGGATATATCATTTCCATCGGAACATATTTGCAAACTGCATATATCTACTCCGTTCATTTTTTAGAAACCAATAATGTAGTGGGTTGTCTGGGTAAAGAACTAGAACAGGTTACAGAAAATTGAGGACACCATTATGTCTACCCAAACCCATAACTCTTTAAATTCCCCAATTACTTCGAGAAAATTCCACTTCGATCCTTTTTATCCCTTGCGTCGCTGGGTCGATAACATCGAAGTTACTAACGATAAATTCGCCCATTTTCTTTGTAATTTAATTCCCTGTAGCTGTCCCTTTGAGCGCGATGTCACTATTTTTGGCAAAACCTTCCACATTCCCGCTCTTTGTAAAATCAACCCTTTATATAACGAAGTTGTCGGTTTGCGTCTCCGCGCCCTCACCTACTTAGAAGGAGATTGTGGAGAAGATATCACTAAATATATTTGTTAATTATTAGTCGTTAATTGTTAGTAGAAGAAAAAATCTGCGATTAACCACTAACTACTAACCACTAACCACTAACTACTAACTACTAACTACTAACCAGCTATGAAACTCACCAAAGGCAAAATCGCTGACCTCTTGAACGAACCAGGTTGCGAACACAATCACAAAAAAGAAAAAGGCAAAAATAAGTCTTGTAAGCAACAAGCTAAACCAGGTGCTGCTCAAGGAGGATGTGCTTTTGATGGTGCGTCTATTGCCCTAGTTCCCATTACCGATGCTGCTCATTTAGTTCATGGCCCGATCGCCTGTGCGGGTAATTCTTGGGGTAGTCGCGGTAGTCTGTCTTCTGGTGCTACTACCTATAAAATGGGTTTTACCACTGATATTGGTGAGAATGACATCATTTTTGGCGGTGAGAAAAAACTTTATAAAGCCATTTCTCAGGTTATCAAACGCTATCAGCCTCCTGCGGTCTTTGTTTATTCTACCTGCGTTACGGCGTTGATTGGCGATGACTTGGATGCGGTTTGCGAAGCAGCCACTAATAAGTTTGATACTCCGATAATTCCCGTTAATTCTCCTGGTTTTGTTGGTAGTAAGAATCTGGGTAACAGACTAGCTGGAGAATCTTTATTAGATTACGTTGTCGGGACTGCCGAACCCGAATATACCACTCCCTACGACATCAATCTGATTGGGGAATACAACATTGCAGGGGAACTTTGGGGTGTACTGCCTCTGTTTGAGAAAGTAGGCATTCGCGTCCTCTCTAAGATTACGGGAGATGCCACTTTTGAAGAGATTCGCTACGCCCATCGGGCAAAACTCAATGTAATGATTTGCTCCAAAGCCCTAATTAACATGGGGCGCAAAATGGAGGAACGTTACGGCATCCCTTATATTGAAGAGTCTTTCTATGGCATTGCCGATATGAACCGTTGTTTGCGGAATATTGCTGCCAAAATTGGCGATGAGGCTTTAAAACAACGGGTAGAAGCAGTAATTGCCGAAGAAACCGCCAAACTCGATGTAGCTCTTGCTCCCTATCGCGATCGCCTTAAAGATAAAAGAATGGTTTTATACACTGGCGGGGTGAAAAGTTGGTCGGTAGTTTCCGCAGCCCAAGACTTAGGTATGAAAGTCGCTGCTACCAGCACTAAAAAGAGTACTGAAGAAGATAAAGCCAAAATCAGACAATTATTGGGTAAAGACGGCATTGAACTGGCTAAGGGTAACGCTAAAGAGCTATTACAAGTCATTAAAAAGACTAAAGCCGATATGCTCGTTGCAGGGGGACGCAACCAATACACCGCCCTCAAAGCCCGCATTCCCTTCCTCGATATCAACCAAGAACGCCATAATCCCTATGCAGGATACGTGGGACTGGTTGAAATGGCAAAAGAATTCGATCGCGCCCTCCACAGTCCCATTTGGCAACAGGTGAGAAAGCCAGCACCTTGGGAAACAGTTAGTAGTTAGTAGTTAGTAGTTAGTAGTTAGTTGTTAGTTGTTGATTACTGACAAATCAAAAAATTTATTACTTGCTTGTACAGACGCGATATATCGCGTCTCTACTGCTACTTCCTCCGCCCTCATCCCTCATTCCTCCTTCCTTAAAAATGACTACCATCACCCGCAACAAAAAATCCGTCGCTGTTAATCCCCTCAAACAGAGTCCTCCTTTGGGTGCAGCCCTAGCTTTCTTAGGATTAAAAGGAATCGTACCTTTGTTTCATGGTTCTCAGGGTTGTACTGCTTTTGCCAAAGTGCTGTTAGTACGGCATTTCCGCGAAGCGATTCCCCTGGCAACTACTGCTATGACTGAGGTTACGACTATTCTAGGGGGCGAAGAAAATATCGAACAGGCGATTTTAACCTTGGTAGAGAAAGCCGAACCCGATTTACTGGGTTTATTGACTACGGGGTTAACGGAGACGCGGGGAGATGATATGGACGGCATTCTCAAATCAATTCGTCAGCGTCATCCCGAATTAGATTCTCTGCCAATTATCTTTGTTTCCACCCCCGACTATAAAGGGGCGTTGCAGGATGGTTTTGCTGCTGCGGTTAATTCAATTGTCGGTACTGATTACGGTCAACCCGTAGGGACGTACCATGGTACGTCCCCACAGCAAATAACAGCACAACAACAGGTAACGATTTTGGCTGGTTCGCTGCTTGCACCTGGGGATGTGGAAGAAATCAAAGAGATTGTCTCCGCATTCGGTTTAAAATCGCTAGTTATCCCCGATTTATCTGGTTCGGTAGATGGACACCTGGATGATGATTACAACAGTAAAACTCCTGGCGGTACTTCCCTAGAACAATTACAACAATTAGAGCGATCGCTTTTTACAATTGCGATCGGGGAAAGTATGCGGACTGCTGCTGAGACTTTAAAGGAAAAATTCGGCACGAATTATCAGATTTTACCACGTTTGGCAGGTCTAGAAGCAGTAGATAAATTTCTCTGGTTGTTGGCACAACTTGCTAATTATAAAAATAATCATGATTGGCAATTTAATCCCCAAATACCCGAAAAATATCAACGGCAACGTCGTCAGTTACAGGATGCCATCTTAGACACTCATTTCTATCTCGGTGGTAAAAAAGTTTCCTTGGCATTAGAACCAGATTTACTTTATCAAACCAGTTGGTTACTAACAGAAATGGGAGCGGAAATTCAAGCTGCCGTAACTACTACTAAGTCACCAATACTCAAAGATTTACCAATCGATAGCGTAACTATTGGCGATTTAGAAGACTTAGAAGATTTAGCTTCTGGTTCGGATTTAATTATTACCAATTCCCAAGGAAAAAACCTCGCCGATAAGCTCCACATTCCCCTATATCGTATGGGCTATCCCATCTACGATCGCCTGGGTAATGGTTCTCGTTGTTTAGTAGGTTATCGGGGTTCAATGCAGTTTTTATTCGACCTCGGCAATATTTTTATTGAATTAGGTCATTAATAGGGTCGAACGACCTTCGCCCTGACAACAATTTGTTATTAGTCATTAATTATAAAAAAGGAAAATGAGTTCTACATTAACTTTAGAGAAAATAGCGCGGACGAGGCAGAATAAGCATCCTTTTTTACAAGAATTAATCGAGCAAATTCGTATCTCTGATTCTTCTGGTAAATATAGTGACTGGTCTGATGAACTGTTGGTTGACCGATTAATTATTACTTTAGAACCAGGGGCTGTTGCTGCAAAAAATCTCAATCTCGATCCACTTCATCAGCTTCTAACTAATGCTTTTTATCATGCGGTCGGTAATCATATTGAGCGAAAGACAGGGCATACCACAGAAACCTACATCCACGTAAGAAATAAAGAATTTAGTTCCGCAGTTATTTTTTGTGGTGGAGTTTTAGTCTTGAACTCATTAATTTCTGGCTATAAAGGTTTTAGATTTATTTCTCTACAAGAGCTTATCGAACTGGCTGAAAATAATATTCGCGAAGCTGTTATCAAAGCTAGTCATTATTTAGATTTTTAGTAGGGGCTTTCCTGCCGTTCGCCCCTACCAACCACTAACCACTAACAAAAACAATGAAAGTCGCTTTTGCTACCCAAGATAATGTTCATATCAATGCTCACTTTGGTTGGGCAAAAAAAGTTGATATTTATGATGTTTCTGCCAATGGTTATGACTTCCTTAACACCGTTGAATTTGGTGGAAACCTTAAAGAAGATGGTAACGAAGATAAATTAGTTCCCAAAATTGAGGCAGTTGCCGACTGTACGATCGTCTACGTTTCGGCGATCGGAGGCAGTGCTGCATCCCGTCTTCTTAAGAATAAAATTACTCCCCTCAAAGCAGAGAACAAAGATGATGAAATTTCTGATGTTCTTAACAGTTTGGTTAAGACATTGGACAATCCTCCCCCCTGGTTGCGTAAAGCTTTGGGACAAAAAAACAAGAGCTTTGATTTTGATGATGAAGAGGAATAAACGACTAATAACTGTAAGGTGGGCAAAATTGTTTTTCGGCTAAATTATCCAGTTTGAACTCTTTAATTTGCCCACCCTACCAACAACTAACCACTAAAGAATCATGACTACAACAACTACCACCGAAACCACTAACATTGTTGAAGAAAGTTTCTTTCTCAAAGAATTAGTACTGCAAGTACGCGCTCAAGATCATTATGGTGTTTATCGCAGTTGGAGCGATGAATTAGTACTATCCAACTACGTAGTGAGCAAAGAAAAGAAAAGCAAAATTTCTGTTGAAGGAGATGTCGATCCCGCTACACAGTTAAGAATTCTCTGTTTTTATCGGGCGATCGCATCTGCTATTGAAAAACGAACAGGTAAACTCTGCCAAGCTGTAATCGATCTTTCTCATGAGGGTTTTGGTTGGGCAATTATTTGGACGGGACGTTTGATGGTGGTATCTCGCACTTTACGCGATGCTCAACGCTTTGGCTATCCTTCTTTGAAGAAATTAGCTGCCCAAGGTGAAAGATTGGTTAATTCAGGCATCAAAAACATCGAAGAATTTCCCAAGGCTGCGGATGGATAATTGTCCATTTATTCTCGCTCGATCGTTAACCATAAGGTGGGCAAACTTCCAAAGCTACTGAATATAGATTTTTAGTAAGTTATTTTGCCCACCCTACCCACTAACGTAAGGGCGTTTCGCGCGAAGCGTCTATCACGGATACCGCTTCGCATAAAGCGAGTCCTTTAGGGAAACGCCCCTACCAACAACTCACCACTAACAAAAATGGTTCAAACTACTACAACACCCCCAACCCCCGAAGCTGTTGCCGAGTTGAAGAAAAAAGTTAGAAAACTTAACAGCAAAGCAGGTCAAATGAAGATGGACTTGCACGATCTTGCCGAAGGTTTACCAACAGACTACGAAAAACTAATCGAAGAGGCAACTAAAACCTACGAGATTTTTGCTCAATTAACCGAATTAAAACAACAACTAAAAGCTTGGGAAAAACAGTTGTCCTAGGTAAATCTGGAATTCTTATCAAACTATTAGAGGAGCGATCGTAATGACCATGACTGAAACTAAACCAAAAACTCTAACTACATTCAAAAACCTAACTGATGCGGAAGATTACTTACAATTTTTTGACATCGAATACGATCGCGATTTTGTAAATATCAATCGCCTTCATATTCTCAAGCAGTTTTCTCTTCTAATTCAGGAAGTCGATAAAGCTTTCCCCGATGTCAGCGAAACAGAAAAGCTAGAAAAGTATCAACTTGCTTTAGAGGAAGCTTATCAAGTTTTCTTAACCTCCAGTCCCCTGGAAACTAAGTTATTTAAAGTATTTCAAAGCAAACCGAAAAACTTTGTTTCCTTAGAAGAGCTTGAGAAAAAAGCAGAGGGAGAATAATTGTCATTCAATCAATGACAAAAAACCACAGAGGACAATTATGCTGACACCAAAAGAACTAGAACGCTACAGCCGACAAATTCAGCTTCCAGGTTTGGGGGAAGAAGGACAGAAAGCCTTAAAAAATACTACTGCTTTGGTTTCTGGAGTCGGTGGTTTGGGCGGTACTGTTGCCCTTTACCTCGCGGTTGCTGGTATTGGTAAATTGATTCTAGTTCGCGGTGGCGAGTTACGTCTGGATGATATGAACCGTCAAATTTTGATGACGGATGACTGGGTGGGTAAAACCAGAGTTACCAAAGCACAAGCAACTCTTTCCCAAATTAATCCCGATGTAGAAGTTGAGGCGATCGCCGAATACATCAATCCCGACAATGTAGACGCTCTCGTCCAACGTGCCGATATTGCCCTCAGTTGCGCTCACAATTTCCCCGAACGAGATTTACTCAATGCTGCCTGCGTGCGCTGGAATAAGCCCATGATAGAAGCTGCCATGAACAGCATGGAGGCATATCTAACAACTATCGTCCCTGGCGAAACCCCCTGTCTTTCTTGTCTGTTTCCCGAAAAACCCGACTGGGATCGTCGAGCCTTTGGCGTACTCGGTGCGGTTTCTGGCACTCTCGCCTGTTTAACTGCTTTAGAAGCGATCAAACTGATTACAGGCTTGGGTAAACCCCTTTTAGGACAGTTACTCAATATGGATTTAGCCAATGTCGAGTTTCACAAACTGCGCCTCTACAAAGATCCCGAATGTCCCGTATGCAGTAACAATTATCAGTCAACAGTCATTAGTCAACAGTCAACAGTCATTAGTCATTAGTTACTTCGAGGCAGAGGGCAGAAGAAAGGAACGAAAACAAGCAACTAACCACTAACCACTAACCACTAACCACTAACTAAAACAGGAGAATAACCATGTCCGTAACTTTAACCGAAAAAGCAGCTTTCAGACTTCGCACTTTTATCCGTGCGGGTAATGAAACTAAAACTCAAAAAGGAGTCCGCTTCGCAGCAGTCAATGGTGGCTGTAGCGGTTTTGAATATGCCTTGGATATAGTCGATCGCCCTGAAGCTGACGATTTGATCTTTGAACAAGACAAGATCAATATTTATCTAGATCGCCAAAGCGCGCCTTTCCTAGATGGAATTATCGTTGATTTTGTCGAAAGTCTAACCCAAGCTGGCTTTACTTTTGAAAATCCCAACGCTACTGGTGGCTGTGGCTGTGGCAAGTCTTTCTCTGTCGCCGAGGGGACTCCCGAAGCTTTGCCTTGTAGTTAGCACTAAAAGTCAAAAGCTAAAAGCTAAGAGCCAAAAGCTTTCCTAATAACCAAATAATCGAAGAGGAGAAAAAACCATGGGTACTACTTACAAAGTCCGTCTCATCAAAGGCAAACGTAAAAAACCCCCCGAAATTGATGTCACTATCGATGTTCCCGAAGATGAATATATTCTCGATGCAGCAGAAGAACAAGATTTAGAATTACCTTCTTCCTGTCGTGCTGGTGCTTGTTCTAGTTGCGTCGGCAGAATTGTCGAAGGGGAAGTCGATCAAGAAGATCAAAGCTTTTTGGATGACAACCAAATTGAGAAAGGATACGTCTTGCTTTGTGTAGCATATCCCAAATCTGATTGCACGATTAAAACTCATCAAGAAGCTTATCTTGTTTAGTTATTGGTCATTGGTCATTAGTTATTCGTACGGACGTATTATGCTACGTCTGTATTGTCATTAGTTATTGGTCATTGGCTAGTAATACAAAGAATACGGTAAAAAAGACCAATGACTAAGAACATAAAAGTATGGAAACAAGTTATTTACAAAACTGGGATTTGGCTAGGTATTGAAATTTGGCTAAATATTATCGGTTTAGATGACATTGCCGACTACAGTGAATTTATTTTTGGTCAAGATTCAGCTCTGGATAAAAAAAATCGACGAACGGTTCAAATTATGGAATATCCACCCCAGTTTTGTCCCCAAATAGAAGATTTTTGTCCCCTACCTGGAACAGTAACTAAACTAACAGACATTCATGAAAAATATAAGTCCCAGTTAAAAATCTTGACAAATAAATGTCAACATCTTGAAGAACCTTGTATCAAATTTATATGTATTACTACAAGTTCTTTTACCCATCCTACAGACTCACAGCAAACTACTGTACGGGCGAACGTCCTAAAGGATTAGCTCCGCGTCCTTCGCGTCGCCGTTGCCCCTACTAACTACTAACTGTTTCCAATGATTAGTCGCGAACAACTGGCTAAAGAATATATCAAAATTATCAATAATTATTATCCTGTAGCGAGTAGATTATTGAATCAATGTTTGGTAAAAATCCTTACATTCCATGCCGATCGCACTGATAAACATTCTTACTATATCGGTATTTATTATCCCCATAAAATTGGCGATCGCCTACTAGCACAACAGGATATTTTTCGAGATGCTGCGGAAAATATGGGATTGATAGAAGTAATTTTTCTTAACGCTAATAGTTTAGTCAAAGATCCTTATTCAAAAATTAAGCAGCAAGATTTTCGCTTTTGGCTAGAACTATGTTGGATTGCTAATGAATAAATAGTTTTTTGTTTTTTGTCCTTTGTTCTTTGTCATTTATTGTTTGTATCTACCA
>JASJEI010000274.1 GCA_030064795.1 Pleurocapsa sp. MO_226.B13
TAAATAAAGGAGGAATGATTAATTATTAATTATCAATTTATTATTTATGCTTGTCCTACAGGGAAATTAAATCGGCAAATCGAAGCTTGTTTTGTCAAAAGTAAACAACTTTGTGGAGTCAATCAGGCACATAAATATATGCCTCACTGTACCTTAACGGGCTTCTTTAATGACGCTCTAAGTTCAATTGATTTTTACTTACAGGCTTTAGAAGAAGTATATCTCGAAGCCAAGAAAAACCTATCTTTGAACCTAAACGTAAAAAAGCTTACCTTTGGAGAAAAATGGCACGGAATAGAGTTGGAGTCAGATAGTTTAAAACAATTAATGATTGACTTTGCTCAATTAGAAAATTCTCCTACCCGTCAAGAAGAATTAAGACTAAAAGATTGGTATCATCTTAGTCTGGCATATGGTTTCAATCCTAAAGATGCCGAGCGGTTAGAAAAAATAGCAAGAGAAACAATCGATCTTCAGAATAACGTTAATTGGGAGTTACGTTTCTATCAAAAAAATGCTGATTGGTCTTGGAATTGCTTACAATCTTGGAATTTAGATTGATTCAATAAATTGCGATCGCATCTTGAGGAAAAAGATGAGCCAAACAGTATTATCTAGCTTCTGCTATTTCTTTCTTACTTGTAATCGGACAATCGCTCAAATTACACCTGATGGTACAGTTAATACTCAAGTCAATCAAAATGGTAATATTGCAGAGATTACGGGGGGAGAAACCAGAGGCTCTAATCTTTTTCATAGCTTCTAAGTTCAATTGCCTCTTGAAAAAGAGATTCTAAACTGTCAACAATATTGGAAACATTAAAATTTTTTTCAGCAGTTTCTCTAGCATCTAAAGCCAATTTTTCTGGTGCTTGCTCTATTGATTCAATTGCTTGTAACATGGTCTTTTTAAGAGATTCAGGAGTATAATCTTCAAAAACAAAAGAAGAAGGACTAATAAAGTCTTTTGTCCCATTCGTCGGGCCGACTATAACTGGTAATCCACAGCAAAGAGCTTCTGCAACTGAAAATCCAAAGTTCTCACCTTCACTCGGTTGAATTAATACATCACACTGTTCGAGCAATTCTGGAACTTTAGCTCTATCTATAGATGGTTGATATTCCAGATACTCGGAAAATTTAAAGCGGTCAATAAGTTTCTTATAGCCTGGTGCCCAAGTAAATCCACCAATAACTTTTAGATAAACGTCTTGCCTTTCTTCCAAAAGTAGCGCGTAGGCATCTAAGAGTAAATCTAATCTTTTTCGAGGCTCACTTCGACCTAACCAAAGAAAGACCTTACTGTTACTTCTTTTTCTGTTAGGACGAGAAGTATTTAATTTAAACAAATTTAGATCTACTGGATAAGGTAGAACCTTAACAGCCTTTGGTTCAAATCCATATTCAATAAATCCGTCTTTTGACCATTGACTACCACAAATCACAATATCCATGTTTTTACATTCTATCTTTGCTGCTTTAGCCTTGAGAAAGGTATAGAAAATCTCCAGCTTGATGTAGAGAATAATTCCACAAAGGGAAATAATTTTTTTTCTTAATTTTCTGATATATTCTAAGTTGGTCTGTCTCGGCCCTGTTTCCCAGGCAATGACGGGAACACCTTCAATTTTAAACAGTAAACGTCTTTGTAAACATAAAATTAGATCGTAATTTTCATTTTGATGGTTGTCAAAAATCTCCTGTTGTAGTAATTTAGACTTTAAATAGCGAACAAATAATATATTGCTAGCCCCTTGTATTGATTCAGCTACGGAAGCTAAGAAAGGTTGCTTGATGTAAAAAGGGTGAAAATTATTGTATTCGAGAAGCTCATAGGGAAAATGAAAATTTTTTCTGCCATAAAAATCAATTTGAAAACCCCTTTGCAAAAGTTCTTTAAGTATCAAAAACTGCGCTCCAACACCACTACCAGCATTTTTTTCAGCTATGCCGTAGCAAGCAATTTTTATATCTTTATTCATAAGTTTATTTGATTTTGTTTTAGCTTACGAAAATAATATCAATTTGGAGGTAACAATGGGTGAAGTTTTGACGAAGTGAACGCAAGCCCTGCCGTTAAAAGGCAGGGTACTGTTCACATCAACTTAGTAAAAAAAACTAAGCCCAACCTGACTCGATTTTGAGCTGCTTGTTAAATGCAAGCTTGCTACAGGAATCATTTTGCAAAACTTCAAAAACGAGAGCAAAATCTAAATTCTGGAATTATTTACATATAATCTAAAGGCTATAACTTAGAGTGATTTATCCCTAACAATAAAACCAAAAATGTGATTATTGTATTAATTTATCCTGTATCTTATGACTGAAAAGTTTTGGAATATTATTTTACTCTACCTTTTATTTTTCTGCGAAATGCCCGATTTAATACCTATAAGGAATAAAGTTTATGCGTATAATTCACATCCTCAATCATATTCGTAACTGCGGAAATGGGGTAACGAACTCAGTTGTTGAACTTGCCTGTCAGCAAGCCCAGGCAGGACTTTCTATTGGTATCATTTCTGCGGGAGGCGAGTATGAAGATCTGATCCAAAGCTACGGAATTAAACATTTTCTATTAGACCAATACTCTCTTAAGAAAAATCCCCTCAAACTATTACGAACAGCCTGGAGATATCAGCAAATTATTAATGAGTTCCAACCAGATATTGTCCATGCTCAAATGCTTATGGGAGTCAGACTTGCCAAACTTTTTAAGTTGGGAAAACCTTACAAGTTAGTTTCTTCACTTCGTTGCACTTTTGAACGGGATACAGCGATTATGGGATGGGCAGATCGAACCATTGCCATTAGTCATGCAGTTGCTCAAACTTCCAAGGAACTGGGTATTCCAAAAGAAAAGATCCGGGTTGTGTTAAACGGACCCCTGGGTGGGGTACGCAGACCCCCAATTGAGAACTATCAGCCACTTTCTCTCGAAAGACCGTCTATTACTACCATCTGTGGGATGTACGAAAGAAAAGGTATTCAGGATCTGATTGCTGCTTTCGAGCAGATTGCAATTGAAATTCCTGAAGTTCATCTCTATATCGTGGGTGAAGGACCAGACCGATCGCGATTTGAACAACAGGCTCAACAAAGCTTATTCAAAAATCGTATTCATTTTGAAGGATTTCAACCAGAACCACAGAGGTATTTACTTGCTTCTGATATCTTTTGTCTGGCATCTCATCAAGAACCTTTTGGTAGAGTCATAGCAGAAGCTCGCGAAGCAGGATGTGCCATAGTTGCTACAAATGTTGATGGGATTCCTGAAGCATTGGATTTGGGCAAAGCGGGAATTTTAGTCCCACCCAAAAATACGGTTGCTCTGGCGACAGAACTGAAGCAGCTACTTCAGAATCGTAATCTTTTAGCTAACTGGTCTCGGGCTGCAAAGCACAATATAGAATGGATGAATGTCAAACGGGTACACAAGGAAACTTTAGAGATTTATAAGGAGCTAGTGTAGATCTTAACTGCCTGCTATTTGGAAAAATTATGTCTAATAACCGCTAGGGACAATCGACAAAATAACAAAATAAATGTGAGAAATATAGAGTGTCGCCTGAGTAAAACTAGATAAAAACTAGCAAATTTCAACCATTATTCATCTTTGAAAACGGTATCTTAACCCGATCTGAGTTTTTTTGACTCATTCTGTAGTTTTCTAAATTCTCGCTGAGAAACATTTTGAGAATTAATCTGAGATAGTTGGTAATTACGAGCTGACATTCCTATGCCGATAAAACCCCAGAAAACTACTGCCAAACTTCCAGAGGTCAAACTTTTGAATAAGATCTGAGATAGCAGTCCCCAAATAATTCCATAACTAGCGTGTGAGACAAGATCGTGACTTTTTAGACAAGCTTGTCGGATTTGAAAAATTAAAAGAGTGAGACTCAATAGGTAAGGTAAAGTTCCCACCCAGCCTAAAGTAAATAAAAGTACTAATAGACCATTGTCTGTAATTACATATTCCTTGCTAACCTCTACATTTGGTTCGATAGGATTTTGAAGACCCACACCAACAAATTCAACTAAAGCATAACCGAAGAGTAAATTGAAAGCTTCTCTTCTTCCTTTGAGACTAACATCGCTATCGGTATCGGTCAATGATTGTATGCGATCGCCAATTACTGCAGAAAATGGTTCTAGGGTAGTAACAGGTAGAAGAATCAATACAGTCATGATAATAGCAATTAGCATCCGAATTTTTAAGTTAGATTTGAGAGTGCCAAAGAAAACCAATACACCAAATAACCAACTCAACCAACCCGAACGAGCCAAAGAAAGTAAAAATGACAAGTAACCCAGTCCAGTTGCCAACAATTGCTGAGTTCCGCGAATACAAAATAACAAGATTAAACCTGCTACGATTATGGCAGCAAAACTTTGGGGAGAATCGAGTGAACTGGATACTCTAATTCCAAAAGGTTCTGGAACGCCAAAGCTTGTTGTCCCTCCCTTGGCTATTTCTTCAAGCCAGAAGCAATCCCATGGCGGTGCTAAGACATATTGCACGATGCCATAAAATCCCATAAATAATACGCCCCAAAGAAAAGTACGCTGAAGATTTTGACGATAGCTAGGATAATCTCGCCAATGTATGAATAAATGAAAGCCAAAAGCAATTGGAACTAACCAACCAAGCAGAAGCATTATACCTTTATCGATGTCGGAAGCTTGATTTACTAGACTGATTAGATAACCATACAAACAACTCGCAGCAGCAATAACAAAAGGCGTTCCTCCCTGTTTGTGAGCTTTAGGTAAGTGTTTTAACAGGGTCAAAATAGAAATTGCGGTAACTAAGAGTGGTGTCAAAATCCAAGGTCCTGGAGTCAGATAACCACAGCGAAAATCAATGAGACGGCGAATTAAAGGACCAACAAACCACATCCACCAGGTAAAACTAGTATAAAATAAGGGATAGCGACGGTAGAGAAACCAGCCTACTGCTAGAGAAGCCAGAGGAAAGGTAATTATGGCAACGCTACCGCCTATTAATAGACTGATTGCGATCGCTACAGCCATTGCTAATATTGCTCTCCAGGCTTTTACTGGCTTGAGTTCAAAGAAAAAATTATTGCCAGAAATACTGCTTGAAAGTTGTTTTTGCCCGTAATTCAATGTCTAAATCCTCGTGTCTAAATTACTTAATTTGATGGTTTGCCTCCATGTTATGGGCTTATTGATTCTGCAAAGATTTTCGTTTTATGGCTGCTTCGTACCAGGAGATACTAGACTTGGCGATACTTTGCCAGCTATATTTTTGTGCCTTATTATAGGCATTTTGACGTAGTTTATTTAGCTTTTGGCGATCGCCAATTAATTCTTCTAATGCAGTTTCTATAGCTTTACGATCTCGAAGCGGAATAATCAAACCATCATGGCGGTCACAAATAATATCCCCTGGACCTCCAGTTGCGGTGGTAATGGGTGCTAATCCACAAGCCATAGCTTCAATTAAAGCCATACCAAACCCTTCAGATAAAGAGGGAAAAAGTTTTATGTGATAATTTTTGAGCAGTTCGGGTAATTTTTGATGCTCGAAACGAGGTATTACCGTAATGCGATCGCGAAGATCGGGATGAAAATTGGCATAAACCTGTTCGATGCTAGTACATTCTCTACAAGCTGTCCCCAAAAAGCTCATCTCTACATTAGGATATCGAGACAAGATAGTATTCAATGCTGGAACACTAAATTTAACTCCTTTGCGGGGAATAAAAGTACTCACCTGAGCAATACGAATAGTTGTATCGCGATCGCTTATTGGTGTAAAAGGAAGATTTAAGAGATAATCGGGAATTCCATTGGCTACGGTGCGAACTTGGTTTGGTTTTATTCCCAGAACTTGAACTGCATATTTGTGTTCTTCACTATTTAACAGAAAAATTAAATCCGCATGACGCAGAGATTGTGTTGCTTCCCACAAATAAATACTTCCGCGATATAGATTATATTTCCAGCTAAAGCGCAAGTCTCCTCTTAGTACGTCCTCTTTGTTTTGTAGATGACTTATATGTTCTAAACCATGACTTCTAGTAACTAATAAAGGAGAATTTCGCTGTAACTTAGATAACCATTTTCCCCAGATCCAAATATCGCGAGTAGAAGCATCAACTACATCAATACTTTGCTTTTTGTTTTCCAGCCATAAAAATCTCGCCACCCAAAGGGGGAAGGTTAGAAATTTGAGAATATCTGGTAGACTTTTAGGTAAATTATCAAAGGAATAATAGCTTACCTGATGTCCTAGTTTTTTGTACTCTTGTCCTAATTTCAAAGTCGCACCAGATGCGCCAGCATGGGGGTCGAGATATTGATGAATAGTAAATATTATCTTCATTTGAAATAGCGGAATTTAAAGAAATCGAAGTCAAAATTAAATCTAAGTATATAATAATTCTCAGTATATTTTCATGAATTTGTTTGATGCTTTTGCCTTGGTTTTTATTAAGAATATTTGATTACATTAGGATTAAAATCAAAAATAGAGCGTGCCTAATAATAATTATTAATAATTATAATTTAGGTGATTTTTTAGTTTGAGTAAGTAGACAGACATAAATAGCCTGAAGTATGTAACAAAATGTAAATTCGCTTCAACTTAATATCAATCAAAGGATTAAATCTACTTGACAAAAGTAAACATAGTTGAGTTTAATTATCCCGACCTACTTAGAACTACAACTTGTTGTTATGATCGACCACATTTACCAGAGCAAAAACCATAATGTAATTCAATTCTTCGGTCTACGTAAAAGCGGAAATCATGCGATTATTTCCTGGATTTTAGATCACCATAATGGTATTACCGTTCACTTAAACGATGTTAGTAATTACCACCCAAATCCATATTTTTCTTTTGGTCAGGTCAACGTCTGTGGGCTTCCATTTTGGCGATGTAAACCGCAAATTTTAAGCTATTTAAAATATGGATTTAGGAAAGATAAAACCTATAGTTTTGTCCGATGGGATTCATCTGTTAATCTAAGTTACATTCAATCTTCCTCTCCAAAACAACTTGTGATTGTTAGCTACGAAGATGACCATCCGAAAGATGAATTTTTATCTCAGCTGAGTACCAAATGCGATAAATTCTTAGGTACTACAGAGCATTTTTATAAAATCATCTTAATGCGCGATCCTTTTAACCTTTTTGCTAGCTTAATTAAGTCGAATCTAGTGGATGAAGACACAATTGACCATTATATTCGTCTTTATAAAGATTATGCGGGTCTGGTTTTAGAACAGCAGACCCAATCCTCAACCAATAATCAAAATTTGCCCAATGAGTTTATCTTTATCAGCTATAATCGTTGGTTTTTAGATAGTAAGTATCGACAGAGTATCGCCGAGCAACTTGGGTTTATAACTGATGGAGAAACCTATAACAAAGTGCCAAAACAAGGAGGGGGTAGCACCTTTGATGGCTTAAAGTTGGATGGCAAAGCCCAAGACCTAAAGGTTCTAGAGCGGTGGCAGAGTATGATGGATCATCCCTTATTTCAAAAAATTTTGCAAGACCGAGAGCTATGTGAATATAGCCAGCAAATTTTCGGAGACATTTTGCACCCTCGTCAATTAAAAGAATCCTTAGAAGCTACCTCATAATCAATCTATCCAAGTTTATTTAAATTCAGCTTATTTCAGCTTCGCTCAATTCGTACTGTCTCTGGTGATACTTCCAAAGCACACCTTTGATTGCTAATAATTCTTGATAATTTCCTTGTTCGGCAATTTTTCCTCGATCGAGAACGACTACTTTGTCTGCCTTAGCAATAGTAGATAAACGATGAGCGATCGCAATTACAGTTCGATCCTGAGATAGTTTTTCCAAAGACTCTTGAATTAGTCGTTCGGTCAGACTATCTAAAGCACTAGTAGCTTCATCTAAAATCAAAATATCTGGATTACGCAGTAATGCACGAGCGATCGCAATACGCTGGCGTTGTCCCCCAGATAGTCTGACCCCTCGATCTCCTAGTACGGTATCCAAGCCTTCGGGTAATTCTTCGATAAATTCAACTGCATGGGCAAGTTGGGCTACTGACCAAATTTCTTTTTCGTCAATTTTTTCTAAACCGTAGGCAATATTATCTCTGACTGAGGCATTAAAGATAAATGTATCTTGGCTAACAATCGCCATTTTCCTGCGGACAGAAGTAAGATCGAAATTACGCAAATCTTCTCCATCGAATAAAATCGAACCTTTTGTGAGGTCATAAAAGCGAGGAATTAGATCGGCTAAGGTAGTTTTTCCCGCTCCCGATTCTCCCACCAATGCCGTAATCTTACCTTTTTCAATCGTAAGATTAATATCTTTTAAAATCAAATTATTTGGTTCATAACCAAAACTGACAGATGAGAAATTAATTTCTTGCTGGAGACCTGGAAATTTTAGATTACCATTACTTAAATAAGGCTTATCATCATTCTTGAGAAGTTCTTGAATATTATTCACAGAACCTTGAAAACGACTGAGATTTTCTCTTGCTCCATTTACCTGAGATACTAAAGGCATCATCCTAAATAGCACAAACATAAAGGCAAGTAGTGAAGAAGTTTGCAAACCTCCTTTCGAGATCAAGAAATGAAATGCCACAATTACCATAGCAATCAGAATAGTGCTAGCTAAGCTGTCTGCTAAGGGTTTTACTAACGCAGAAAGAGAGGCAACTTGAGCTTCAGCTTTCAGTACCTCAGTACTGGCTCGATAGAATTGTTTTCGCTCAAAATCCTCAGTTGCCGAACCTTTTACCGTTCTAATTCCATTGATAAATTGAATCGCAATTGAAGCTAACTGACCATTAGCTTTTGGGAGGGCAAAACTCTTTTCTCGAACGCGACGAATTAATGTCGTTAATCCGACGGAGAGAAGAGTGTAGAGCATAATTGCAGCAATGGAAAGCTGCCAGGAAAGCCAAAGCATCGACACTACATAAGCTATGAGAGTAGAACCTCTAATAGTCAAATTAGAAAATGCTTCAAGAGCTTGTTTAAGCTGATTAATTTCGGTAGTAAAGCTATTGATCAGGTCTCCCGAACGACTGGTTGAATAGTAAATTAAGCTCAAGCTCTGAAACTGCTCAAACAATCGCTTACGAAGACGATCGCACAAATTAGCTTGAGCTAACCTGGAGTAGTAAAATCCCAAATAAGTCAAGAGCGAGCGCGACCAAATAGCGACAATAATTAGGGCTGATAGGCGATAAATACGGGTCGCTGGGGATGCTTCAGTTGCCAGAAAAATAGTATCGAGCCACGCGATTCCAGTTTCAATAGGTGGTTTTTCGGGAGTAGTCAATACTTGCAAAAAAGAGGCGATCAAGCCTACTGTCCCTGCCTCAAAAATAGCAGCGAGTAAAGTAGAAATGAGTGCGCTAATGACAATAGCACGAAAGTATTTAAATTCTCGCAGAATTATAAAATTATCCTGCCAGAACCTCGTAGTTTTGATTAATTTGCGCGTCAAAACCGAAATTTTAGAATTAATTAGCATTTTGAAACTTGCTAGAAAAATATGACTGTTAAAAGTTAAACGACAAATTTAGATTGTAAATGTACAATCTAGAAGAACCTATTCCATAGTTTTTCAACCCTAGTTTGGTTAGGATTTTGAATTTGGACAAACGTCTATTTTCCCATGGGTTTTGCCACGCCCGACGCGAAAGCTGCCAGAGATTATGCTCCTTGCCCAGTTTGTCTTGCAGCCAGCGATCGCTTAAACTGATTTCTCTGCTCAGATCCTGTTGGTTTAAGATCTTGTTAATTAAAATATTGATTAAAGGTTCAGAATTCATCGATTTTCATTAGCCTAAGTTATTAAATTAATGACATTAGAGTATTAGTTATAAAAAATTGACTAAAAACTGCTTGTTTAAACAAAAATTTAAATCTTTAAACTATTTAAGTAGTATTAAATGTTACTCAATAGTCATTCCATAACTCTGCGTTCTTACCCAACTTAAATTACTAATTGTGGCTTGCTTGGCAATAACGAGGACGAGGGATAATTGCTTCAAGACAATAAGGCAATAACTGCAATGATTAAAGCGACAACCGTCACGGCAGAAACAGCGATCGTATATTTACGAAAATATTTAAGACGTTTATTTAGCTCGTGAACATAAGATAATTGTCCTTCAACCAAAGTTTGGATGCGGTTTATTTCTGTTGAGTGCTGCTTGGATTCTTTGACTGCTTGGCGAACATCATCTACCACAGATTCTAAATCCGCTCTAAAACCCTTGATTTCTTCCACTAGCTCTCCATGTTCGCTTTTTAAGAACCCAAAATATTTTTTGATTTCGATTTCCGCCTGTTCGACTTTATTCAATTTTAGTTCCACCTGTCTGACATAATTTTGAATTTCTTGTTTAGTTTGATTGAGTTGGCTCATGGCTTCTGCTATTCCTGGATTTAAATCGAGAATAATGTCTTCTTGAGCGACTAAACGAATCTGTTCGATAATCTCGCTGGTCTTAGCGGTTTTTGATATGTAGCTTCTAGCTCCAGCTCTTATTGCGTGAGTGCGATTGTAGCCTCCTTCGCTACCGCTTAGTACGATAACTTTAGTCTCAGGAAAATCCTGGACAATTTTTTCGGTTGCAGTTAAGCCATCCATAACTGGCATATTGATATCGATTAAAACTATATCTGGGCGTAGTAGGTCAATTTTTTCTAAAGCTAATTGTCCGTTATTTGCTTGCCCGACTATTTGCAGGTCTGGTTCGCTTTCTAATGAAGTTTGTAAGATCTCACAAAGAAGGTCTTGGTCATCTGCTAACAAAATACGAATCATTTACTTATCGATGAAGTAGTAATATTGGCGATTTTTTCTAGGATTACAACTCGGAATATCTAGTGAAAAAATTAATATTATACAAGTTCAAGATTAATTCATCTCGGCAGGAGGAAGTTCTTTAAGCATAGATTCCCATTGGGGTTGATATATTTGGCGTAACTTGGCTTCGCTAGCCTCTCCACCATCGGCAACGATTCCCAAGACATTAAGCTGACTCAAAAGAGCGTTTGCCTCTGACAATTTAGACTTAGTAATGCGGTTGATTTTTTCAATTAAAACTACTCCTTGGCAGCACTGGGCGGTTTGTAATACATCTACGTAACCTAAAACGGGAGGAGAATTCAACAGCACCAAGTCATAATTACGTTCAAAGGCAAACATCAACTCTTTAATTCGAGAAGAATTGAGCAGTTTGATCGGGTCACTGACGCTAGTAGAACCAGCTGTCAACAGCTCCACTTCTTCATTGAGCAAAGAGACTGTTTGAATCTGAGCATTGGTAATTTCTCCCATCAAGAAGTTAGATAACCCCCGCTCGTTTTCGACCCTAAACTTTTGATGAAGACTGGGAAAACGAAAGTTAGTATCGATTAGCAACACTTTTTGATTGGCACGTACCGCACTGGAAGCCAGACCCAACATTAAGGTTAAGCTATCTACTCCCGGTTCAATGGAAGTAATTAGTAGTGATTGATTAGTACCCTCGGGATTTAAATGTTTGACATTTTGATAAATTAAATCCAAAGCTTCTCTGAGGGGTCTTAAATAAATTGCTTGTTCGATCGAACGATCGCGATCGCTAAATTGATTTAGTAGCAGGTCTGAATTTTGCTGATTGAGACTTTCTGCTGGTAGTTCGGGGATTATACCCAACAGAATTTGACCAGACTCTTGCTCTAGTTCTTGAGGACTATGAATTGTATCGTCTGTTGCCTCTCTAGCGAAAGCTGCGCCAAGCCCCAAGAATGAGCCTACTACTAACCCAGCTAGAATTGTTTTGAGTTTGTTAGGACTTTCATCTTCCCCCAGATCGGGTGCTTCGACCACTTGCCACTTTAGCCCCCCGCGATCTATTTCGATACTGAGTTTTTGTCTGGCTGATAATAATTGATCTACCGTAGTTCGTCCCACCTCTACTGCTGGTTTGAGACGATTATACTCCGCTATTAGACTGGGAAAGCTATCGGTCTCTGCCTGCAATCTTTGTTCTGCTGCTTCTAGACTGGTTTTTTTGGCTTGGAGGGAATCTAATTGGGTTTCTAAATTTGCTAATTGATTTGCAGATTCTAGATCGTTATCCCCTAATTGCCCCTCTTTGACTAAGTTGGCTTCAGTGAGATTTAGATTTTCAGGAGTGTCGCCCAAAACGTTTTGAGCTTCTGCTTTGAGCAAAGAGCGTTCTTCTCTTAGTTGTTCTTTGAGATTTCGGATTACTGGATCGCTATCTTTGAATCGAGCTTGTCTGGCTTTAAGAGCTAATTCAGTTTTTTGCATCTGTTCGAGCAAGGTTTGATAACGAGGAGACTGGCTCAAACGTGCTGCGACCGAAGCTTGTTGGGGAGAACGCTTTAGCTGTTCTTGCCAAGCATTATACTGAGCCAGAGTATTTTGATAATCGACTCGAACCTGACGCTTTTGGGAGCGAATCTCTTTGAGTTCTTCTGCTGCGCTACTAGCTCTTTGTACGGGATCGACTAAGTTGTAGGTTTTACGAAAATTCTCCAGTTCATTTTCCGCTTGAGTTACTTTTTGACGGGCAATAGGGAGTTGGGTATCAATAAAAGATAGCCCCTGAGCTAGTCTTTCTTGTTGTTGTTGGCGAGTATAGTCTTGATAGACCCGAATAATTTCCTCCAATACCCTCTTGGTTTTTTGAGGGTCGTTATCAACATATTCCCCCTCAAAAACCGTAGTTTTGATGCGATCGTTATCATAATCATCTCCTTGCACCTGGGAGATACTAAAGTTTTCTTCTAAAGTCTCAAGTTCCAGGTCTGGATATTCGGAGCTTAGAGCATTTTTGGCTTCTTTGAGTAGCTGCGAACTACGCATCAACTCTAGCTGAGTAGCATAATCTTCTACTTCCACATTTAGATCTTCGTAGACATTTTTTCTCAACTCCGATTCTTTACTGCGGTAAACAGAATCTATTAATAATTGAAAAGAACTTTCATAAACAGGCTCTTGAGTTAGAGCCAAAATTGTAGACAATGATAAAGCTCCAGCTAAAACACCTAAAAACCAGTTTCGCCGACGTATTAAAGTAGAAAACAGCTTGCCGTAGCCTAAATCGGCTTCTGCTTCTACTTCTGGTACATTGCTCTGTTTGATTATTGCCGTCATTACTTAAACCGTGATTATTAATAATTTTAAAAGCACGTTTTTAAAATTTAGTTAATGTTACCGTAATTATTTGCTGTTGCGTCGTTCAATTGGACATTTATCGCTCATTTTCGCTACCAGTTTGAGCCAAAAGCTTTTAAGCCTCAAATCTCTTATCCTGCTCTAATTTATCTCTAGCTTCTCAGTTGAGATCGGTTATTCTCTGCAATAAATTAGGTTCGACCAGATCGCTAATCGAGCGATCGCAAACTGATTCAACGATCTCGGTAATTTTTTGGAAAAAGACAATCTCTGAAAAGTTAGACAGGGCATGGTCTCTGATTTGAGAGCGATCCCACTGTACCCGTTCGGCTTCCAAAATTGCTTGTTTGACACCTTCAGCAGTTTGAGAATGAAAGAAAACTCCCGTCTTACCTGGTACCTGAGTATCTAGTACTCCTCCCGCCCCGTAAGAAATTACTGGTGTTCCACTCGCATTAGCTTCTACGGGAACCAAGCCATAATCTTCCAATGCTGCTACTACTACTGTCCTGGCTTTGGACATCAATTCTCGTCTTTGGCGATCGCTAACGTAACCTAAAAATTTAATATTATCTTTTGCTTGGGCTTCTAATTTGGCTCTTTCTGGCCCATCACCAATAATCGATAACGGTAACTTTAGTTGATTAAACGCCTCAATAATTACATCGACTTTTTTATAGCCAAATAAACGACAAGCGACTAAATAAAAATCCTCCTTTCGATCCGAAAAAGAAAATTTATTACTATCGATCGGATAATTGACTGTAATTGCTTTGCGACCGTAATATTGCCAAATTCTCTCTGCGACAATACTAGAATTGGCAATATACACATCTGGCTCTCTAGCATATCTAAGATCCACTTTTCGCATGAGTCGAAAAATCTCCTCGATCACAAAAGAGTATTTTTTATAGTCAGAATACTGTTGCAGATAGGTCGATGTATCCCACAAAAA
This sequence comes from Pleurocapsa sp. MO_226.B13, assembly GCA_030064795.1. The sequence goes on from JASJEI010000274.1 coordinate 14,136, forward strand.
GCGAGTCACATTGTGACAAAAACAAATATGTTTTGCGGAGGCTTTAGTGCGGACTGCTTTAGCAAAGCTACTAGTACTACTGATTACTAAATCGTAATCCCGTAAGTCCAGGGTTCGGAATAGGGGATAATACAAAGGAGCAAATAAACGGAAGTGTTTATTTGCTCCTGGTAAATGTTGCAAAGCAGTAGTGTTTACCTGGCGGTTGCCTAAATCAATCGTTGTCTTGGGGTTGTATACCGATGTAAAAATATCGGCCGTGGGAAAGTAATGGCATAAAAGTTCAAATACCCTCTCCGCTCCTCCCCTCTGTGTCAGGTAGTCATGAACTAAGGCGATTTTCATATTAGATTTTGTAAGTGTGAATGGAGTTTTAAATTCAAAGCAGCCAAGCTGAACCTTAATAATTGAGAAGCTTAAGTGTAATTACTGAGATTGAAAACTATTGTGCCAAAAACATACTAAATTTCTCGGTAATATTACTACAGATCTAAAAACTTAATATATTAGCCTGAAGACAAGATTCTCAGTAGAGTCAGTTTTCTAGAGTTTGAAGACTAATTGTTTTTGTATACCTTATACTGATATGACTATTTGTTATCTAGAAAACAAATTCAGAATTAAAGAACATGAAAACCTTACAATTGGGGATGGGTTGGTTTCCCGAACAATCAGGGGGACTGAACCGCTATTATTACGGCTGTACTCAGCATTTGCCCCAGGAGGGGGTAGAGGTACGAGGATTAGTCACTGGTTCGGAACTAGTAGCAGCTAATACCCAAAATTTAATTAGTTCTTTTGCTTCTACAGAAACTTCTTTACTCAATCGTTGGCGAGGAATCAGACAGTCTCTCAAGCAATTAAATACGGCAGATTACGATCTGGCGGTAGCTCATTTTGCTCTTTATACTTTTCCAGTCCTAGATCGACTCCAAGAACTGCCCTTAGTATTTCATTTTCATGGCCCCTGGGCATTAGAAAGCAATACAGAAAATCCAACGTCTCTAGTAATTCGGTTGAAAAAAACTCTAGAACAAATTACCTATCGTCGAGCTAGTAGCTTTATTGTCTTGTCTCAAGCCTTCCAAAATATTCTCCACCAACAGTATGGTGTTCCCCGCCAAAAAATTCAGATCGTTCCTGGAGGTGTAGATTTAAAACAGTTTGCCGTCTCTATCTCCTCTAGGGAAGCGAGAACCCAACTCGGTTGGGAACAAGAGCGAACGATTCTCTTTTGTGTCCGAAGACTGGCTAGGCGTATGGGTCTAGAAAATTTAATTCAGGCGATCGCTCTTGTCAAGATTCGACATCCAGAGGTTCTGTTATGTATTGCGGGTAAAGGTGCTTTAGCCCCTATTTTAGAGAAGCAAATTGCCGAATTAGATCTGACTAATCACGTCCGTTTGTTGGGTTATTTGTCCGACGAACAACTACCCATCGCCTACCGTGCAGCCGATTTTTCGGTAGTGCCAACCGTCTCTTTTGAAGGATTTGGCTTGATTGTTATTGAATCTTTGGCAGTGGGAACGCCCGTCTTGGGAACGCCCGTCGGAGGTATTCCCGAAATTTTAGAGCCATTCTGTCCCGATCTGCTGTTTGAGGATACTTCTGTCGATAAATTAGCCCAGGGAATTATCGAAGTACTGTCACAACAGCGAAAATTACCCAGTCGTGAAACCTGTCAAGTTTATGCCAGAGATAATTATGCTTGGTCGGTAATTACCCCACAAATCAAATCGGTTTACGAGCAAGCTTGTTAGTCATTGCTCATCGGTCATTAGTCATTTTGTTTGGCATTTGACTTTAATAATACAAATCAACTATTAGTATTTGAATCATGAAACGACAAAATAATAGGGCGATCGCCAAGATTTTATTTGTCTGTAGCGGGAATGTTTGTCGCAGTGTCATGGCGGAGGCACTATTAAAAGATCGACTCAACAATACTCAGATTCAAGTACAGTCTGCTGGTATTTCCGCAGTTAATGGCGCATCTATTTTGCCCAATACTAAAGCTATTTTGGCGACCAAAGGTATAGACTATACGGGTTCTTCTCAAGTTATTACTTCCGATTTGATTCGATGGTCGGATTTAATTTTAACCATGACCCAAAGTCACAAATATTTTTTGCTCTCACAACTTCCTCGTTTGGGTCAGAAAGTTTTTACCCTCAAGGAATATGTTGGCGAAACTGAAGTTCTCGATCTGAATATTCCCCAGGAAAATTTAGCTAGCTATGGTCGATGTCTGAGGGAAATAGAAACTGCGATCGAGTTACTGATTAAAAAGATTCAAGACCAAACACAAAAGTCCTAAACTAATAATTGTCCCTCGCCGATTATTAGCTATGCTGAAATTTTACTATTCTCGTCTCTCTGTTAATGCGCGTCGTGTCTGGGTAACGCTCTTAGAAAAGAATCTAGAATTTGAATCAGTAATTCTTAAGCTCAATGGCGACCAGTTTGAGCCAGATTTTTTAGCCATCAATCCTTTCCATCATATCCCCGTACTAGTAGATGATGATTTTAAAGTATTTGAGTCGCTGGCAATTTTAGATTATTTAGAAGCAAAATATCCCACTCCGACATTTATGCCTACAGAAGCTCGCGATCTTGCTAAAGTACGCACGATCGAATTAGTTACAGTTAATGAATTTCCCCCTGCTTCGATCGCCTTGATGAAAGAGATGCTAGATGTACCAGTAGAAAAACAAAAGCTAGAGCAAGCTAAGCAAACGATGGCAACAACACTACAATACTTTGAAGATAACTTAACAGCAGATAATCCTTATTTTCTCGGAGAAATGTTTACTTTTGCCGATATTGTCGCAGGAACAGCCGTCGCTGCTATTCCCAATCTGGGTATTAGTTTAGAACCATATCCTAAATTGTCTAAGTGGCTCGATAATCTCAATCAACGTCCCAGTTGGCAACAAACTGCATCCTCTCCTGAAGAAATTGAAAAATCTAAAGCAATTATGAAAGCGATTTTACAAAGAAGGTAATTATACTTCTGCATGAATTGCGCTTGATATGAATTAGCGTCCTTCAGATTTACTGGTTTTTAATCTTTAGCTAATACGCATTGCAGCAGCGATACTAATACCAATTATCTATAACAATGCACTCTTTTAAAATTTAACCCCTTTGTGTCTCTGCGCCTTTGCGTGAGATCTAAATTCAGAACGAGTTCTACCATTTTCTTCAGATTTAGTTTCAGATTTTCTTTCACCTGCGATCGCTACTCGATCTGCCATTACTTGAATGTCTAAATCTTTGGCTTCCATTCCTTTTTTAGCCACTTTTTTTTGAGGTTTTCCTAGTCCTAATACCTCATCGATTGCGGTTTTCAAAGACTAAGCTAGTCGAAGACATCGCCCGTCTTAAAACACTTACTTATATTTTTAAAAAGAATATTAAATATTCTTCTTGAAGCACTTTAAGATAGTAATTGAAGTATAAAGCTAGCCATAAAGTTGCATATTGATTATGGCTTTAGATTCTGATGTATTAAAGAAGCGTTATGAAATTCAGAGGCATCTAGGACAAAGATCTGGTCAACGGACTTTACTAGCTAAAGATCGGCAAACTCAAGATTTAGTTGTAGTCAAGCTACTGACCTTTGGTGGTGAATTGACATGGGAAAAGTTCAAGCTTTTTGAGCGTGAAGCCAAAGTTTTGGAAAACTTAGAGCATCAAGCTATTCCTCGCTATCTCGATTATTTTGATGTTGAGACAAATTTTGGTCGAGGTTTTGCTTTAGTACAAAGCTATATTAATGCTCCTTCTCTAGAAGCACACATCAAAGCAGGACGAACATTTAGTGAGATAGAGTTAAAGCAAATTGCCAAAGCAGTTTTAGAAATTCTGATCTATCTTCATCAACGCCATCCCCCGATTATTCATCGGGATATCAAACCTGGCAACATTTTACTTAACGACCGTTCTGGTAATAATGCTGGCCGAGTTTACTTGGTTGACTTTGGTTCGGTACAAGCTGTTACGAGTGAACTAGGAACGAGAACTGTAGTAGGGACTTATGGTTATATGCCACCCGAACAGTTCGGAGGAAGAGCGATACCAGCTTCCGATCTTTATGGCTTGGGAGCGACAATAATTTATCTAGCTTCGGGACAGCATCCAGCAGATTTACCTCAAAAAGACTTTCGGATTAGCTTTGAAAATCATGTCAGTCTTTCGTCTACCTTCGTTGATTGGTTGCAATGGATGACACAACCGAGCCTGGAAAAACGCTTGCAGTCCGCCAGTTATGCTTTGCAAGCCTTAAAACATCGAACGTTACAAAAAGAGTATGCCATAGTTCATTCTAAGCCAGCAGATTCCAAAGTAGTTTTAACTAAAGGAGAAAACCGTCTGGAGATTTGTATTCCCCCAACAGGCTTCAATATTGTTTTGTTGCCTATGGTTGTGTTTGCAATTATCTGGAATGGATTTTTAGTGAACTGGTATTCTCATGCGATCGCTACTTGGAGTCAAGGAGGTTGGTTTGCAGCTTTCTTTGCACTCGGACATCTAGGAGTAGGTTTGTGGTTAGTCCTACAGATTTGGTTTACTTTGCTAGGACGAGTTAGGTTACAAATAGACCAGAAGAAGATTTCCTTGAGTTATCAGCTTTTAGGTTTTAGATATTATCGTCCTCGTCCCGTACCACGGCATCAAATTATCAAGTTAGAGCGAACTGAAACTTCTTACAAAAAAGATTCTGAAGGAGATCGAGTGGAAGTAAAACCACAAATCAACATTTGGGCTGGAACTAAAAAATTTGGAATTGGAGGCGGTGGTTCACTTTCTGAAATTGAGTTAGATTGGTTAGCCCGCGAACTAAGTGACTGGTTAGATTTGCCAATCATCCGAGAGAAATAACTGTACTTGCAACAATCACTAGATTCTGTTGATATTTCACCGAAGCCAGATGAGAGAAGCAGCAAAATTTGTCTCATCTCTTCTTCTTCTATGCCTTGGTCTCGTTAATGTTTTCTGTTAGCTTTAATTTGAGTACTAAATAACTATGGCAAAGATCGAAACGGGTATTAATTTCAAATTTTCACACGTATTAACTCGATTGATTTTAGGAGTATCAGCTTCCTTAATAGTGTTGCCAACAAATAAAACTTTGGCAGACACGCCCAGAATGTATACCTACTCAAGTAACTTACCTTTTAGTTACAATCGCTGTAAAGATAGAGCTGGTTACGCAGCAAGCTTAGTATTGAGCAAGATTGAAGAACCATACGAAGATAGCGGAGTTTTTCGGTTATTGGGTTTAACAGCAGCGACAGTAGCAACGGTTTACTGCATCGAAAGACCAACAAATTCGACTTTTATAGTAGTTACCAGTGCTTATTGGTCATTTAACTATAGCGAAGCAAAATCAGTTCAAGACAGAATCGTTCAGGTTATGTTAGGACAAAAATAAAAACACTTTTTTTGACAAGGTATCAATCATTTTTCAGTTCACTAGGATTTTTTTATAAAGAGTTGGTCTAAGTAACTGGCAGCTTTTTCTGCTTTGGCGTTCTTACCTTGAGCGGTAAATAATTGTTGAGCTTGTTAAAAATTAGAGCGTGCAGTTGTTGAGTCTTGCCTTTGTAGATGTATTAGACCCAAAAGATAGTAAGCATTAGCATAACTTGGATCTATGGCGATCGCTTTATTTAAATCGACCAGTGCTAAATCTATTTTTCCTTGTTGGTAATAAAGTAGACCTCATTTAACACGCCTAATGTGAATTAGCAAAAGGTATCGCAAATTGACTCAAGAAATTCTGATTCTGAGTGCTTGTTAAACCAATTGTTTCTCTAAACTAACGAAAGAGAGATTACTATTCGTAAATTGGGCGATCGCACTTTAGTTGCCAACATCTATCCAGCCAATCGAGGGAGTCATCACGCGAGGTATTAAACTGCCTTAATACACTCCAAATTTGGACGATCGTGGTTGGACTATGTAAATCTACTAGCAGAGGTTCATTGGTCGAACATTGACATTTAATACCTAATGCCTGGAGACGGCGAAAGACATCCCAACGGTAAGACCATTTAACTGCCAAAATCCGATGGGGTGGGCATTCAAGATCGATAGCCCGATCGTCTTTTTGGTCTTGGTTTTTTTGTTGGTGGCGATCGCTATTATTCATATTCCTCTTATTAAGTGTTCTGGTTCAATCGACGCTGATTAAAGCCTAATAAAATCAGCAATGCAGTTATTGAGAATAAAACTCATTTATTTATCTCCAAAACGATTATAACCATTAATCGCTAATATTTGTCAATAAATAATATTACTGAATTTCTAGATGATTTTGAGGTTCGGAGTTCTCTACTGGCAATTTTGCTGTTGTTGTTGGAGCTTATTTTTGATTCTTGGCGGTAAACCCCAAAAAGCTGATTCGTAAAGTCTTTGCAACTCGCGATCGAAGTGTTGAGCCAAAGTCAGGTTGTGAATTATAATAACAGTCTCATCATTGTTGTTATTAGCTGCTTGCGACCAATTTTGTGAACCAGAAATAACAGTTTGCTTGTCTATTAAGGCAAGTTTATGATGAAGTTTGTCCCCCATAGGCAGATTTGCCACGCCAACGCGCTCTAGAGGTTTTGCCCAAGGATTGTTGTTGTCTTCTGCTTGACAATTACGATAGGAGACAGCACCCAAAAGATCTAACACTTCGCTGTAGTAACGAAAAGCAAAACCAGAGTCAAATACCCCACTAATTTCTACTCCCTGCTGTTGTTTTTGCTGCAAAATATCAGCAATTGCTTGGTCGCTAAAAACAAACACAGCTAAATCGAGAGAATTGGTAGCATTATTAATTACCTTGCCAATCAAAGCATTGCTACTGAGATGCCAATCTTTACTGTTAGAAACAGGGGAAAACTGGATAGTTACCTTAGTATTATCCCAGGTAATAGTGACAGGCGATCGCCAGGGCTTTGCCAAGCCAAATTTATGAGTTCCACCCGCATTACCATCACCCCACATATAATTAAATTCTTCAGTAAATAAACTCGCTACTTCACGATTGTCAATTCGTAGCAGATGGTTGACATTTCCCTTAGTATCCAAATTCTGAAAGTCGCCGTGGATACCACTCAGGGTAAAATTAGCCGAACCAGTAATAATTGTCTTGCCATCCACAACCATAAATTTATGGTGCATTAGACCACTACCTTTTGAGCGATCGGCGGTATCATCAATGAGGGGAATTCCAGAGTTACGTAAAATAACTAAAGCATCACCTTGGGATATTTCCGAAGCACTCAAACGACCATTGCGATCGAGATCGACTAATTCTAAAAACTGCTCGTATTTCAGGCGATCGCGTCGCTCTAATTTTCTAACTTCCGACGGATTGAGATTACTTAAAGGACGACTGTAATTGTTATCTAAAATAACTCTAACTTTGACTCCCGAACGATGACTATCAACCAAAGCTTGAGCCACCAAAGGTAAATTAAGCTCTTGTACCGCCAGATCGATAGTTGACTTGGCTGCTGCTATTTCTTCGATAATTACCGCTTCTAAATTATCACCCGTTCGCTCCAGTTGACGATAAGGATCGCGATAAGTCTGACCATCAGTTTCTCGATGATTAAAATAAACTTGAATAAATTCATCTTGAGACAGATCTGATAACTGATGAGACTTTTGACAGGCTGTAATAGCAGCTAAGCACAACAAAAATATCCAAGTCAGACGAAACATATGTAGCTTACTTACAATAGCGATCGTTAAAGGCTGAGTAAAGGGTAAGGGGGAAAAGCTAAAAGGTAAAGGGTCGTGAGTTGGGAATTCGGAATTCGGAATTCGGAATTCGATCGATCATAATACCAATTGGATTTTATAGTGAGATAGATAATTTTTAAAATGTAGGTTGGGTTTCGTACCTCAACCCAACACCTGTAACTTTTTGTTGGGTTGCGCTGTCGCTCTTTCCCCTACTACGAAATCTCTCATTACTTTTTCTAATTGGTATGACGATAAAATCAGGGTAACAAGGTTTTATTGTCAGTTTGGAACTAAGTTTTTTAACTCGTCAAACTTACGTTAAAGGGGAAAGCATTAAAGATAAAATCTAATTATGGATTGGGGATTACTTGGTACGATCTAAGTGAAGAAATGTAAACGAGAGCGATCGCGATGGCGCGGAAAATTATTTTTGGTTCGATTTGGCTAACTTTTGTTATCTAATTTGACGTTCGAGGCTGCTGGAAAAATAGAGAATTGAGAATTAATTCTCTAAGCTAACGGCTAATAGCTACGAACAGTTATCTCAACAATTAAAGACTTCCAATTAGATCTGACTTATGTTGTATACTCGGCATTGATTTCGACGTATTTGTAGGTCAAGTCGCAGCCCCAAGCAATGCTACTACCAGAGCCGACACCTATCCCAACTGAAATTAAAACCGTATCTGATTTTAAATATTCCCCTGCTGCTGCTTGCTTGAGATAGTTACTAGCTGCGTTGCGATTGAATTTTTGCGGTTGACCATTTTTCATTAAGACAATATCTCCTAGCTTGATATTTAATTCATCTTGATGAAATTTGACCCCTGCTCTACCTGCTGCTGCTGCAATTCTACCCCAGTTGGGATCGCGTCCAAACACCGCTGACTTAACTAAAGATGAGCCAGCAATGGTTTTTGCTACTTGAGAAGCAGCCTCATCGCTAGGTGCGCCAGATACGCGAACTTCAATCAAACAGGTTGCTCCCTCTCCATCACGAGCGATCGCCTTGGCTAAATGCTGGCATACTTCAGTAAGCATCGCTTCTAGTTTTTGAGCATTCTGACTGCGATCTGTAATTGCGGTAGTGCGAGACTGTCCGTTCGCCAAAGCCAGGACACAATCGTTGGTGCTAGTATCGCCATCAACGGTAATCTGATTAAAACTTTTATCTACGGCTCTTTTGAGCATTTCCTGCCACAAGCTAGTGGATACGGCAGCATCACAGGTAATAAATCCGAGCATTGTCGCCATATTCGGGGCAATCATCCCCGATCCTTTCGCAATTCCCCCAATTCTCACGGGACGACCTTCAATAGTGGTTTCTAGAGCAATTTCTTTAGTTACCAGATCGGTAGTTACGATCGCTTCTGCTGCATCCGCACCTCCTTTTTCGGTGGCTTCGCGAACAACTTGAGGAATTCCCTCTCGCAAGCTACCCATTTTGATTCTTTGTCCAATGACCCCAGTAGAAGCGAGTAAAATTGCCTCTGAGGGAACATTTAGTTCTTGAGCGACTAGTCTGGCACTTTCGAGGGCATCTTCCCAACCAAGCTCTCCCGTAGCAGCATTGGCTTGTCCTGCATTACACAAAATCGCCCTGGCACTGGCTTTGTTTTGCAGACATTGACGACAGTAATCAACACAGGCAGCACGAACTTGAGAAGTGGTAAATACCCCTGCTGCGATCGCCTCAGTTTGCGATAATATTAACGCCAGGTCTTTTGCTCCCGTAGATTTTAATCCCACAGCAATTCCTGCTGCTCTAAATCCTTTGGGTGCAGTTACTCCACCACTAACTATCTGCCAGTCTGCCATATCGATCTAATTTTGAGATTTGGTTTAACGCCGATTATAACAAGACAAAGACCTGTCGCTTCAGCAGTTTTAAATATTAACTTTAATTAGCTCCAGAAGCTTAAGGTTGCATAATCATCTACACTTAACTACTAGTCGGTTTTAATGAGGACCAGTCATTAAACGTAAGGGGGAAAGCAAGAGTGAAAATCTCTCACTGTCCCGCAACTGTGAGGAGGTTGTCCGAGGCAATCTCTGTAGTCAGGATGCCCGCCGATACTACAACAGACAACATTTATTTAAATCTGCGAGGTACAGATCTTGTTTGAACATAGCGACAAATATTGTTTTTTACTGACTCGACAATTTACCGATCTAACTAAGTATTTATTACCAGAGAGCGAGGGAAATAATAATTTAGTCATTCCGAATAGAAACAAGAGCGATCTTTAAAATTAAGTAGCGAGTAGCGAGTAGCGAGTAGCTTTCGACCTCGTTACCAATACCATAATTCAGTTGGGAATTAGTGCTGCTGCTTATTATCTAGGTAGACTGATTCTCAATCAAGCCAGTATTCCGCTGCGTTTTATTGGCTTAGTTATCTCTAGCATTGGTATTGTCTTTGTTTCTAGGGCAATTATCGGTTAAATCCCGCAAGCAAACTTTTTCGATTTTAGTTGAGATTTAGATAAATGCATAAAATACCCGTTACTGTAATTTCAGGCTTTTTGGGCGCAGGCAAAACCACTTTGGTGCGACATCTACTACAAAATAATCAGGGCAGACGTATTGCTGTTTTAGTGAATGAGTTTGGGGAAGTAGGAATTGATGGAGATTTATTGCGATCGTGTCAAATTTGCGATGAATCGGAAAGTCCCGATAGTAATATCGTGGAATTAACTAATGGCTGCTTATGTTGTACCGTCCAAGAAGAATTTTATCCCACCATGCAGGAACTACTCAAACGACGGGATAAAATTGATTGCCTCTTAATTGAAACTTCGGGGTTAGCCCTACCCAAACCTCTAATTCAAGCTTTTCGCTGGCCTGCAATTCGCAACAGTGCCACAGTAGATGGAGTAGTTACGGTAGTAGATTGTCATGCTTTGGCAACAGGAAATTTAGTGGGAGATCTCGATGCTTTAGAATCTCAACGACAGGCAGATCCGAACTTAGAACATGAAACCCCAATTGAAGAATTATTTGAAGATCAGCTAGCCTGTGCCGATCTGGTGTTGTTGACCAAAACCGATCTAGTAGACATAGAGGCGTTAACTAAAATAAAAGCTTGGCTCAAACAAGAACTTCAGCCTGGAGTCAAAATAGTTACCGCCAGTCAAGGAATAATCGAACCAGATCTGTTATTAGGTTTTAATGCAGCAGTAGAAGATTGTTTGGATAGTCGTCATTCTCACCACGACCATGAAGAAGAACACGAACACGACGATGAGATTAATTCCATCGAACTGATTGTCGATCGAGCATTTGTTCCTCAATCTCTAACCGACACACTCAAACAACTGCTACAAGAACAAGAAATCTATCGCGTTAAAGGATTTGTCAATGTAGCTAATAAACCCATGCGGTTAGTTTTACAAGGGGTAGGCAATCGATTCGATCGCTTTTACGATCGCCCGTGGCAACCAGACGAACCCAAACTGACACGTTTGGTCTTGATTGGCAGAAATCTTAACCGAGATAGTATAGAACAAGCTATTTTAGGCGACAAAATCTTAGCCCGATCGTAATTAGGACTTACGCACCGAGGAGATTTTGACTCTACATATATTGTAGGGTGGGGTTTGCCCCGCCCTACCTATGGCGTTAATAAGGTCGATCTGCGTAAGTCCTAGTAATTATTTCTGGAAGAGAGCGATCGCGATCGGCATTATCTTGTCATACTTGTCTTTGTACTCAAATCATAACTTCTTAATTTATTCCCGACTGCCGATTTCATCCCGACTTATTCTCTATTGCTTTTTAGATTGAGAGACAAATTAATCGAGAGGTGAAATCAATCATGCAACTTTGTTATCGCGGTACTAGATATCAAGCAAAAACTAAGGCAATCGATCCAATTGAATCAGAAAGGACTGGCAGATTTTTAGGTCAAATATATACTATACGTCAAACAAATTATCGCAGTCCTTTACATTCAGACATCTACAAATATCGTGGCATTGTCTATCAAAAATAAATTAAATGCTGATAACTCTTGTAAGGGCGGTTCCCTAAAGGACTCACTTTATGCGAAGCGGCTTGCACTTGTCCTAAAGGATACACCTTCGGACATTGTACCCTTGTGGTATATCGCATTGAGTGTATCCATGATAGACGCTTCGCGCGAACCGCCCCTACGAATTCCGAACTTAGAAAATGATGATGCAAATAACCGAATCAAAAAAAAAATACAGATTATCTGGCTGTTGCTGCCGATGTTGCTAAAGCTTTAGCCAGTAGTGCGGTAGAACGCGATCGCCTTAATGATATTCCTCAAGCAGAAATTGATTTACTCAAAAAATCTGGTTTACTATTACTATCAGTTCCTCAAGAGCATGGCGGTATGGGGGCAACTTGGTCAGAAGTCTACAGGGTCGTGCAAATCTTGTCCGCAGCAGACGGTTCGACGGGACAACTTTATAATAACCACATTACCTTAGTAGCTTTGGGAGAAACAGCAGGTAGAGTAGAGCAAGCCTCTCAGTTTTATCGTCTTACCAGCCAACAAAATTTGTTTTGGGCTAATGCAGTCAATGGTAGGGATGCTCGGCTAAAAATTACCCCAGACGGCGATCGCTTTTTAGTTAATGGGATCAAAAGCTTTGGTACGGGGGTTGCTGTCGGAGATCTTAATGTTATCGCAGCCATGCAAGAAGGGGTGGAAGCTCCAGTTGTATTTGTCTTACCCAAAGATAGGGCGGGCATTACCTACAATTATGATTGGGATAATATGGGTCAACGTCGTACGGCTAGTGGTAGCTATAGCTTTGATAATGTACGGGTTAATCGAGCAGAGATTTTGGGGCCACCACCAGTATCGGAAAGTGCCTTCCCGACGCTAATCTTTTTGGTAACGCAGCTATCCAAAACCTTTGTCTATCTGGGTATTGCTCAAGGAGCTTTAGCAGCAGCCCAAGAATATACCTCAACTAAGACTCGTCCTTGGATTAGTTCGGGAGTCGATCGCGCTTGTGAAGACCCCTTTATTCTCTACCACTATGGGGAATTCTGGACAGAACTACAGGCAGCGATCGCCCTAGCGGAAAGAGCGGCCAAAAAAATAGATGC